>CBFGLP010000467.1:0-6382 GCA_965649595.1 uncultured Myxococcales bacterium
CAGTCGCTGTCGACCGGGAACGGGGCCTGCAGCGTCTGCTGATCCAAGAACCCGGCGAGCACCCCGTCGAGCCCGTTGCCGCCCTCGAGCCCGTAGTAGATGCGGCCGAAGGGGTAGCCGTCGACCGGCGGGCTCGCGTCGAGGTTGCCGAACGAGTCGAAGGTGGTCGCGTTGATCGGGTTGCCCCAGGTCCCGATGTGCCAGTTCGGCATCGAGAACAGGTTCTCGGCGAAGGGGTCGAGGCCGCGATCGCGGATCGAGTCGATCACGATGTCGAGGCGATGGCCGCTCGGATCGGTCGCGAACGCGAACTCGATCTCGTCTTGCACCCAGCGATCCTGCTGGTAGGCGGCCCCGGGCACCGGGGTGACGTCGGAGCCGAGCGAGGCGTTGAAGCCAGCGACGAACTCTTGGTTGTCGTTGGTCTGCAGGACCCACAGGTGCTCGGCCGGCTGCAGGTGGTGGTTCATCACCAGCGGTGACGAGACCAGCTCGACGCTGGCGGTCTGGGCCACGCTGCCGTCGGCGTCGATCCGCTCGATCGTCAGCTCGCCGACCGCGAGGAAGTTGCCGAACACGACCGGCAGCACGACCTCGCCGCCCTCGGGCGAGAACTCGTAGGTGGTCTTCGGCTCGCCGACGCCGCTGCCGAGCACGTGATCGTTGCCGTGCCAGAGCCGGACGTTGTCGAGGTCGCCCGCGAGGGTCAGCCGAATCGAGCCGTCGTTGACCGACGCGGCCTGCTCGGCCGAGATCGTCAGCGCATAGACCTCGTCGTCACCGTCGAACACGACCTGCAGCCAGTCGGTCTTGCCGTCGGCGTCATCGTCGTCGAGGTTGGGCGCGCCGTAGACCGGACCGAAGGTCCACTCGACCTCGGCACCAGTCTCACCCTCGTCGGTGGTGTCGGTATCGTCGGCTTCATCGGCGTTGTCGGCCGCGTCATCGTCTCCCTTGTCACCCTTGTTGCAGCCTGCAGGTCCCACGAGGGACAAGCCGGCCACGACGAGCGCGACGAGGGGTCGCATCACGAACGAGTCCTGCATTCGCGGACCGTACCGCGCCCGCGTGTGCGCGTGGAAGCGAGAAGCGAGTGAGCGCGCGCGCTCGTTAGCGCGAATCACAGTGCGCTGCAGGTGGGTCCCGCTCGCCTCGCACCGTGCTGTGCACCTCGTCGCGGCACCGCGCTGCGCTACTCCGCGCGATCACGGAGCAGGCGCAGTGGGCGTGGTGATCTCGACGAGGTGTCCACTGTTTGTCCAGTCTTTACCCTGCCGTAGCTACGGTTTTACTGTAGGTTCTGTGTGCTGGCCAACATAACATGGCTTTTTACTTGTCAGGCCAACAATGGCCACACGATATTTTCTGGCCGAGCCCACCCATGAGTGATGACGACAACCGCGACCCCGCGTCCCAGAACTACAACCCCTTCGCCGAGGCTCGAGCAGCTCGGCGCGTCAAGTACGACGAGCTGCTCGACGGCAACCGACGCTGGGTCGAAAGGACGCTCGCAGAGGATCCCACCTACTTCGACGCGCTCTCCGAGGGTCAAAAGCCGACCTTCTTGTGGATCGGCTGCGCCGACAGTCGCGTGCCGGCCAACGTGATCACCGGCACGCAGCCCGGCGAGGTGTTCGTCCACCGCAACATCGCCAACGTCGTCGGCCACACGGATCTCAACGCGATGTCGGTGCTGCAGTACGCCGTCGAGCAGCTGCAGGTCCAGCACGTGATCGTGTGCGGCCACTATGGCTGTGGCGGCGTCGCGGCGGCGCTCAGCAACCACGACTTCGGTCTGATGAACAAGTGGCTGCGCCAGATCAAGGACGTCGCGCAGCAGCACCACAGCGAGCTGCGGGCCTACTCGAAGCGCAGCGACGCCGAGCGCAGGTTGGTCGAGCTCAACGTGATCGAGCAGGTCTACAACCTCGCCGAGACCTCGATCGTGCAGCGGGCGTGGCATCGCGGGCAGCCGCTCGAGCTGCACGGCTGGGTCTACGATCTTCGCGACGGACGAATCCGCGACCTCGGGGTCAACTTCTCGTCGCCCGACGTGCTCGATCGCTACCATCGGTTCGAGTTCGACGTCTGATCGTCGAGCTCAGTCCGGCGTGGACGGGTCCACGGGCGCACGCTCGTGGACCAGCTCGAGCTCGCCCCGTGGCCCGTAGTGCACCTCGATGAGCTCGTTGGGCAGCCCCCGGCCGCGCACATCGATCGCCCAGATCGCTCGCTCGATGCAACGATCGCTCGCGTGCACGGCCACGATCTCGTCGCCGAGCAGCTCGAGCTCGAGCTCCCCGGACGCGCTGGGCTTGCAGCTCGAGATGCCCTCGGCCAGCAGCGACTCGAGCGAGATCGTGGGCGCGCGCGCGCTCCTCGAGCCCATCGTCACGCCGCCACAGCGAGTGCTGCTGCCCCACGAGCCTCCGATGCCGCGAGTCGAGAACGAGGGGGTTGGCCCAGGCGCGGCCCCGTCGAACGAGGCCTCGGCGAGCAAGGCCGTCCACGCCGACGCGACCTCGCCGGAGCGGGCGAGCGCGGCTCGATCATCGCCGCTCAGGGCGATCGGGAGATCGCTGTCGGTAGCGAGTCGACGGGACCAGCGCTCGCTGGTCGCAGCGTCGGCCGTGGCCTGCCAGCGAGGGTCGCCTGCCCAGGTGAAGCCTTCGAAGCGGACTCGATCGACGGGCGCCCCCTCGAGCACCTCCAGCCAGCGAACCGACTCACCGGCTGCGAGGTCGCTCGCGAGGAGCACGCCCGTGTCCTCGTCCGCGCGCGAGTACACGAGCTCGAGATCCCACACACGCGAAGGGGCGACCAGCTCGGCGCCATCGCTCGGGTTCAGCGATCGACCCTGGACGAAGTGCGCTCCGCCGCCGGCCTGGGCGATCGCCATCCACTCGCTGTCGAGCGCCGCCGGTCGCAGGCTCGTGTCTCGCTCGTCGCCCGCCTCGACCACGTGCAGGTGCACGTCGCTGGCCGCTGCGGCGAGCCGCTCGGCGTCGAGATCGAAGTCGCGGCGCAGCTCGAGATCGCCGAGCAGCACGATCCAATCGGCGCCCTCGCGCTCGCCCGGTCGTCGCTCGGCGATCAGCAGCTCGCGCGCGCGCGCGAGCGCCTGGCCGGCCTCGCTGCCGTTGCGGGTCTCGAGCTCGAGCTTGGCGAGATCCTCGGCGCCCCAGCTCGCGGGCACGAAGCCGCCATAGACGCGCTGGACCTCGCGATCGAAGGTCAGGATCTCGACGGGCAGCGCTGGATCGAGCTTCGCCAGGTAAGCGGCGACCAACCCCTGCGCCGCGTCGCGCTCGGACTCGTCGAACGAGTGCGAGGCGTCGACCACCACGACCACCCGGCGGACCGCCGGCAGCTCGGCGAGCTGGACTGGCAGATCGAGCTGCGCGAGCGCGACGCTGCGGGGGCCCGACCCGCTGGCGGGCAGCTCGATGCTGGCCAGCTCGAGCTCGGCTCGACTCGCAGCTTTGGTGCGCAGCGCGAGTTGGTGTGGCTGCTCGCCGTCGAGCACCGTGGGCCGATCTACGCCTCGTTGGCCATCGATGGCGAGCTCGAGATCGGCGGGGGGCTGGTTGACGTGGATCTGCGCGCCGAGTCGATCGATGCCTTGCTTCGGGAGCTCGACCACATACTCGCCGGCTCGATACTCGCTCGGCACGAGCACGCGATAGCGGACGGTCCGCTCGCCGAGCGGTGGGATCGGATAGATTTCGAGGTTCGCTGCGCAGCCTTGCCAGCTCGGACGGGTCAGCAGCGCCAGCGTGTCGCCCTCGATCGCCTGGGCCGGGCCCTGCGGATCCATGCTCGCCCACAGCCGCTCCTGACCCAGGTCGGGATCGACCAGCTCGGCCTCGGCCCAGCTCGCGCGGCCCAGCTCGTCATCGCGGCCACGCAGGCGCAGGCGATCGATCGTCGCGGAGCAAGCCAAGTCGATCGACAGGTCGAGCCGGGCGTGGCTCATCGTCGGGTTGAAGAAGCGCCGGGTCACCTCGAGGGTCGCGCCCTCGCTGCCCGGCGTCAGCTCGATCACGTGCTCGCGCTCGAGCACCTCGACGGTCAGGAGCTGATCCTCCGCGTCAGCCTCGAGCAGGGGCCACGCCAGCGAGGCGACGAGCGGAGCCAGCAGGGCGAGCGAGCGGAGGCGAGCCGAGCGACGCACGGGCGCCCGAGACAGGGGTCCGCCAGTTTGGTTCCCAGCTCGATGCGCGCGAAGTCTCGGACCTACTCGGCCTAGTTCTGCCTGGCGCGGCTGTCCTCGACCGCGAGGCCGACCCGCCATAGACCGAAGATCAGCGCGAGCAACCCGCCCAAGCGGGCGACCCACACTGCTCCGCCCCCGAGCTCGACCCCGGCTGGCGAGACCACGAAGAGCAGGGCCACGATCCCGACGATCAGCTTGGCGCCCTCGAGCAGCGCGCCAGTCAGCAGCCATAGCGGTCGCCGCAGCACGTGCACGAGCGCGCGCAGGTGCGTGCGAGGGTGATAGGGCGCGGCGTCCTCGAGCACCACCGCCGCGCGAGCCCGATCGAGCACCAGCACCGGGATCGCGGCGATCGCCAGCGTGAGGGGCAGACCCGCGGGGCCGAGCGTCGCGCTGGGGATCGCCGCGAGGCCACCGAACGCCGCCCGCGTCACCAATCCATAGCCAGTCTGGACCAGCATCGCGGGCAAGTAGCGACCAGTCGCGCGGGCAAGCTCGCCCCTGGGCGGCCGGCTGGGCTCGCCCTGCCAACCGAGCCGGACCAGCACCGCTGGCGCAACCAGGACCGAGACGATCGCTCCGATCACCGCGCTGGTGAGCACCGAGGTGGCGATCATCGCTGCGAGCGGCGGCTCCGACTGGATCAGCTCGATCACCGCACGGACTCGGTGGCCGTCGTCGAACCAGCTCCACTGGCCCATGCGCGCGGTGCCGATGATGCGGACCGGCGCCGCGAGCAGGCGAGCGACCAGCATCTGCATGGCCCAGAGCACCAGCACGAAGAGCGGGGCCACGAGCACGCGACGTAGGGCTCGCAAGGGACGCGTGTGGCGAGCCATCAGATGCCCAAGCCTCCGAGCATCGCGAGGTCGGCGGCCTCGGTCACGTCACCGAGCCACTCGGGCAGCTCCTCGTCGGGTCGATCGGCGTAGTCCTTGGCCCACGCCGCGTCATCGAGCCGCTCGGGCGCGATCAGCAGCTTGCGGCTCGGATCGAGCACCGCCCGGATCACGCGGCGCCCGGGGAAGGTCAGCGTGTGCACAGACGACCGACCATCCCACAGCCGAGTCTCGCGCGATCCGTCGGCGAACTCGACCAGGACCTCGACCGGCGCCACGAAGCTGCTGCGCCGCTGGATCACCACCACGCCCTCGACCTCGGCGTCCTCGAGCTCGCGTGGGGACCGGTCCCAGCTCGCCGTGCTCGGCTCGCGCTCCCACTGCGGGGGGCCCTCGGACAGCGGACGATCGAAGAGCCGCGCGAGCGCGTGCTCGGTCGCACGCACGGCCGGCGGGACCTCGGGGGCGGCCTCGCGTGCTCGCTCGGCCTCGACGCGGTGCCAGCCTGCACGGCCGGCCATGCGGCGGTTGGAGACCTCGAGCAGGCGGAGATCGATGAGGCTCGACTCGCGTAGGCCCTCGTCCAAGAACGCCCGCACGTCGAACCACACCGTGCCTGGTCCTCCGTCCCCTAGCAGCGCGATGCGCTTGCCCTGACCCCCGTGGGCCGCGACGATCGTGTCGATCAGCACACGCTCGAGCTGGTCGCCGGTCGGGTGCTGAAAGCGGGCCTGGGCCGCGTACTCGCGCATACCGGCGTCGAACGCCTGCTCACCCACGATCGCGCGCAAGCTCAGGAACAGCGCCGCGGTCTTTTGATAGGTCACGGTGGCGTAGGCGTCCGCCTCGTTCGACCAGCGATCCGCGGGTTGATCGATCGGCTCGCGATCTGCGGCCTGGCTGATCGAGAGCAGGACCAGATCACCGAGCGTCAGCTCGTGCCCGAGCAGCTGCGCGATCCAGGGGTCGGCCCCGTATCCGTCGCGGTAGGCGAGCATGTTGGCGAACGAGTTCATGCCCTCGTCCAGCCAAGGCTGCGCATGCTCGTTCGAGGCGAACATGCCTTGGAAGTACTGGTGGCCGAACTCGTGCACGGTCGTGAACACGCCGGCGATCCGCTCGCGCAGCAGCCAGCTCGGCAGCCACGGGCTGCTCGGGATCGACGAGGTCGTATAGAGGGTGGGGTACTCCATACCGCCGGCCCCCTCGGCGCCCTCGGGCGCGTGGACGATCGTGATCGTCGACCAGGGGTAGGGGCCGAAGCGGGCCTCCATGCTCTCGAGCGCGATTAGCTGCGCGTCGAGGTGGGCCTGCGCCTCGTCGACGT
>CBFGLP010000468.1:0-1850 GCA_965649595.1 uncultured Myxococcales bacterium
GGACCGCAGAGCGGCGTGCCGTTGCCGAAATTGAGCGCGAGCAGCATCGGCATCCGACCGATCAGCGAGTGCACGGCGTCGATCACCGCGTCCTTGGCCCCGCCGTGACCGAGCTGCCCGAGCGCCATCGCGCTGAGCCAGTGGAGGTCGATCCAGAACCGAAAGCGCAGCAGCGACGACTCGGTCTCCTCGAGCAGCTCCGGCCACTTGCCGTTGGCTCGCATCAGCTCGAGCCGCTTGATCAGATCCGGCTGCGGCGGCGGGACCTGGGTGTTGCCGTTCGGCTGGGCCGGCGGCGGGTTGACGATGTGCAGGTAGAGCCCCTGTCGCATCAAGCGATAGCCGAGCGGGTCGGCGATGCTGGCTCGTCGGATCAGACCAGCGGTGGTGACGAGGTCTCCACCGACCTTGCTGAGGTATTGGATGGCCTCCTCGGCGCTCTTCGGCGCGGCCTGGGCCGCAGGCATCGGAGCGGCTGGGGCCGCGGGAGCTGCCTGCGGCGCGGCGGCTTGCGGAGCCGCAGCGGGCTGGGGCGCGGCGGCCGGAGGCGGAGGTGGAGGCGGTGCAGCGGGCTGCGGAGGTGGGGGCGGCGCGGCCTTGGGCGGCTCGGGCACCGACATCTTCAAGCGCGAGATCGTGTCGCGCAGCCCCCGGGTCGCCGGACCGCTCTCGAACTTCTGGCCGATCGTCGCGATCAGGTGCTTGGAGGCGAGCTCGAGCTGATCGATCACCTCGCGCTCTTCGGCCTTGGGCTTGTACTCGCCGAGCTCGCGCTCGACCTGATCGAGCAGCCAGCTGAGCGCGTTGGAGCGCCGCCGCTCCTTGTCCTTGGGCGGCTGCATATCGTCCCAGAAGCGCTCGCACAGCTCGGCGAGCATCGCGAAGCCCTGCACGAGACCCGCGAGGCCGCGCTGCTTCTGCAAGGCCCGCGCGACGTAGGCCGCGATCAGGAGGTCCTTGCTCTTCGTCTGCAGGACCTTGGTGCCCTGGCGCTGGATCTTGGGCCAGTCGGGCTCGCCCCCGGTCACCGACTCGAGCTTGCCGATCTCGTTGCGGACCTCCTCGTGATCGGCGTCGTAGCGAGCGTCTTCACCGGCCGGCTTGGCGTCGGAGATCGGCTTGATCCATGCCTCGGCGAGCGCGGCCGGATCGAAGGTTGGCTTGGGTGGCTCGGCCGGCGCTGCGACCTGGGCTGGTGCTGCGGGGGCGGGCGCTGGTTGTGCTGCCGCGGGCGGAGTCGGGGCCGGTGCGCTGGCAGCTTGTGGCGGCGGTGCGCTCGGGGGCGGTGCGGCGGGCTTGGGCGGCTCGGGCTTGGCCTCGGGTGGCGGCTGCGGAGCCGACATCTTGGCCCGGCTGATTGCGTCGCGCAGGCCTCGGGTCGCAGGGCCCGACTCGACGAAGCGCTGGTTGAACACGCCGAACATGTGCTTGGACACCGCCTCGAGATCGGTGAGCGGCTTGGCGTCCTTGGCCGTCGGCTGCAGCGCCCCGAGCACCCGCTCGGCCGGCTCGAACAGCCACATGATCGCGTTGGACCGGCGCTTCTCCTTGGCCGGATGGATGTCGTCCCAGAAGCGATCGCTGAGCTCGGTGATCAACGCGAAGCCGGTCACGAGGCCATCGAGGCCCTCGAGCTCGAACATCGATCGGGCGAGGTAGGTCGCGAGCAAGAGATCCTTGGACTTGCTCAGCAGCAGGCGCTCGGTCAGCTGACGGACCCGCTTCCAGTCAGGCTGGGCGCCGCTGACCGACTGCAGCTTGTCGATCTCGTTGCGCGCCTCGGTGTGCTCGGGGTCGTACTTGGTGTCCTCGCCGCTCGGCTTGCCGCCGGGGATCGGGTCGAGGAATTT
>CBFGLP010000469.1:0-6667 GCA_965649595.1 uncultured Myxococcales bacterium
GTCGTCAGTAGCGATAAAAAACGCGGGCCCACGCAACCGCGGGCCCGCGTCATCTTCGGTCGAAAGCTCAGCCCCCGACTTCGTCGAGCATCTTCTTGAGCTCCTCGTGGCCGGGGTCCTCCTCGACCCCGCGGCGGAGCATCGCCTGCGCCTTGGGCTTCTCGTTCAGCCCGAGGTGCACCCGCGCCAAGCTCAGATAGATATCGCCGCGCCGCAGCAGGCCCGACTTGTCGGCGTTCTGCAGCAACATCGAGCGATAGATCTTCAGCGCGTCGGGCCAGCGCTTGTTGGCCTCGTGCAGCCGCCCGAGCGTCACGAGCGTCTCGACGTTGGTCGTGTCGATCCGGTAGGCCTCCTCGAGCCGCTTTTGCGTCTCTTCGGTGGCGGCCCCGAGCTCGATCTCGACGCGCGAGAGCCGGGTCAGGAAGTGGCCGCGCTGCTTGGTCCGCTTGCCCTCGGTGACCTCGACGAGCCACTGGTACATGCCAGCGCCCTCCTCGTAGCGGCCAGCGGTGAACAGGGCGTCGGCGATGCGACGGTTGACGTCGATGTCGTCGTTGACCTGCGAGTAGATGCCCGCGAGCACGCGCAGGGCCCCCTCGGTGTCGCCGAGGTTGTTGATCAGGATGTCGACCCGATCGAGCTCGAGCTTGCGCTGATCCTCCGCGGTCTTGGCCTGGCTGGCGAAGACCTCGAGCAGCTGGGCGACCTGATCCCAGCGGCCCTCGGACTCGCTCAGCTCGAGCAGGGCCTTGCCAGCCTCTTGGTTGCCGGGATCGCGCTGCAGGGCCTTCTCCAGGTGCACGCGGCGGGTCGCGGTGTCGTCACCAGCGAGCCGAGCGAGGCGGAGCTGGACGCGGGCGCCGAGCTCACCCGGGGGGTCGAGGTCGGCGGCGCGCTGCAGGGTCAGCCGCATGGCGCCCTCGTCCCCGCGGGCCTCGTAGACCGAGGCGAGCGAGAGGATCGCGGGGATGTAGCTGGGATCGATCTCGAGCAGCTCGGACAGGATGTTCTGGGCGCGATCGCTGTCGTCGAGCTTCTCGGCCAGCAAGCTGGCGAGCCGCGAGGCGAGCTCGCGGAAGCCGTCGGTGTCGCCGGCATCGCGCAGGCGATCCATGCGGCCCTCGAGCAGCTCGGTCAGATCGTGCCAGCGCTCCTCCTTGGTCAAGAGCCGCTCGAGCTGCTCGCGGGTGGCGTCGCGCTCGGGGTTCTCGAGCACGATCCGCTGGAGGACCTCGATCGCGTCGGTCGCATCGCCGAGCTGCTGCTCGGCCAGACGAGCCATCTCCTCCTGCACGAGCACGCGCGCGCCAGCGTCGGTCACGGCCTCGAGCTTGCGCTCGAGCAGGTCGCGGACGTCTTGCCAGCGCTCGAGCTTGCGCAGGACCGCCTCGAGCTGATCGTAGGCGGCGAGGTCGTCGGGGTTGGCCCCGATCATGTCGTTGTAGACGGTGATCGCGTCGTCGTCGCGGCCGAGCTTGTCGACGTAGAGGCCCGCGAGCGTGTAGCGGAGCTCGCGACGCTCGCTGTCGTCGTCGGTGATCATGACGCGGCGGCTGAGCGCCTCGGCGAACGCCTCGTGCTCGCCGGCTTGGCCGAGCAGGGCGAGCAGGCGCGACCAGCCGGCGCGGTCGGACTCGTCGGCGTCGAGCAGCTGACGAAGATCCTCGATCGCCAGCGAGGGCTCGCTGAGCATGTGCTCGGCGACCGAGGCCGCCTCGCGCCACAGGCCCGCGGCCTGGGTCGGATCACCCTGAGCCGCCGCCGAGCGACGCAGGGCGACGTGCAGGGCCTTGGGCTCGCCGAGCGCCCGCGTGGCCTCGACCAGCAAGCCGAGCGCCTCGGGGTGCTCGGGCTCCTGCTCGAGCAGCGGATCGAGGGCGAGCTTGGCCTTCGCTGGATCACCGACGCCCAGCCACAGCCGCGCGGTCGAGAGGCAGAGGTTGGGGCTGATCCGACCAGCGTTGGCGTTGGCCTCGACCGCGGCGGACAAGAGCTCGCCCGCGCGGGTGGTCAGATCGCCGCGCTCCGCCAGCGAGAGCACGCGCTCGAGCGCGTGGCTGGCCTCGCCGTCGAGCGAGAGCAAGGTGCCCCACGCGTCGAGGGCCTCGACCGCGGTGCCGCCACCTTGGTCGAGCAGGCCGCCGAGGGTTTGCAGCAAGCCGATGCGATCGCTGGCTTCGGCCTTTCGAAGGCGAACGCGGGTGATCTGGGCCAGGCCCGCGGTGTTGCTCACGGCCTGGTAGGCGGACTCGAGGGCGTCGAGCAGGCCGTCCGGAAGCTCCGAGCCCGAGGTCTCACAGCGCTCGAGCACGACCTCGAGCCCACGCACGGCGGCGCCGTTGGACGGGTCGATGTCGAGGACCTCGCGGAAGGCTTCGACGGCGCCCGCGAGCTTGTCGTCGCCCAAGGCGATGCGGGCCTCGCCGAGGCGGACCAGCATCGGGACCTGCTTGTCGCTGCCGACGGCCAAGCCCGCGCCCTCACGGAGCGCCCGCTCGACCAGCGCAGCGTCGCCCTTGCGCAGCGCCAGCTCCTCGATCCGCTCGCAGGCGGCGAGATCGGCCTGCTCGCTGTCGAGCAGAGGCACGAGCACGGCGAGGGCCTTGTCGGGATCGCCGAGGTAATCGGACGCCGCGTGGGCGGCCGCCATCGCGATCGCGACGCGGGCCTCGGGCTCGCGGGCTTCGTCGGCGGCCCGCTTACCGAGCTCGTCGACCAAGGCGTCGAGACGATCGAGCTCGCCGGCGAGGCGCATCGCGGCGGCCAAGGGCTCCGCGAGGCTGTCGGCCGGGGACTGATCGATCAGCCGCATGGTGGCCTCGAGCGCGCCGGCGCTGTCGGCCAGCTTCTCGTGACGGATCTGGGCCAGCTCGCGCAGGCTCTCGAGCACCTCGTCGGGATCCTGCGAGAGGCTGGCCCGCGCCGCGATCACGGTCGCGAGGTCGGCCCAGCGAGCGAGCGCCTCGAGCTGCGGCCGGACCAGCGCCGTCGCCCGCTCGGACACGTCTTCCTTCTTGCTCAGCGCGACCAGGTCGACGAGCGCCCCGTCTTGGCTGGGCAGGATCTGCAGGACCTGCTCGTAGCGCTCGAGCGCGCCGACGAGATCGTCGAGCGGGCCGGCGTAGAGGCGCGCCGCCTCGAGCATCAGCGCGGCTTGGCGCTCGGGGGTCGGCGCGATCCCTGCCCGCTCCTGCAGGGTGTCGGCCGCCTCGGCGTGGCGGTTCTCGGCCAGCAACGCGCGGGCGAGCGCGGTCAGGGCCTCGTCGTCGCTCGCGGCCTCGGTCAGCAGGGCGCGAAGGACCTCGATCTCGGCCTCGCGGTTGTTGGCTTGCTCGCGATGGATGCTGGCGAGCTGGATCCGCAACGAGCGACGCTCCTCGGGATCGTTGGACGCCTCGATCCGGCGCTCGAGGATCTCGATCAGCTCGGTGGTAGCTCCGCTGGCCGCGTAGGTGCGGCTCAGCCGTTGCAGCGCCTCGGCGTCGCTGGCCTCGATCTCGAGCAGCCGACGCCAGGCCCTCTCGGCCTCGGCCGGGTTGGCGAGGATGTCCTCGTAGAGGCTGGCGAGACGACGGAGCAGCTCGACGCGCTCGCTGTCCTCGGCCTCGACCTCGATGCGGCGGTGCAGGATCTCGCGCAGATCCTCGTGGAAGCCGAGCCGGACCAGCGCGGCGTCCATCAGCTCGAGCGCCTCCTCATGGTTGTCGCGCAGCGCGAGCGCCCGCCGGAGGATCTCGACCGCGATCTCGGGCGAGTCGCTGCTGCGGATCCGCGCGGCGCGGATCAGCAAGTCGAGCCGACGATCGACGTCGTTAGCCAACAGCTCACCCTCGGCCGCGGCGACCTGAGCGTCGGCGAGCGCACCGGGGATCTCGAGGAAGGTCGCTAGCCGCTCGATCTCGGCGTCGAGGGCCGTGATCGCGTCGGCCGGGCCGGGCTCGTAGATCGCCCGCGCGAGCGCCTGGAAGGCGTAGTGCGGGCCGTTGGGGATGCTCTCGAGGTGGCGGGCCAGCTCGCGGTGCAGCTCGTGCCGGATGCCCGGATCCTCGCTGACCGTCAGCCGCCACTCGCAGACCGAGACCAGCCGCTGGGTGTTGCCGGTCGACTCGTAGATCGGCTGCAACATGTTGAAGATGCGCGGCCGCTCGGCGATCCGGGTCTCGGCCACGCGCTCGAGCATCGCGACCGCGTTGGGCTCGTTGACGACCTCGCCGAGCAGGCTCTCGAGCGTGTCGAGGGCGCCCTCGGGATCGTCGAGCGGGCCGTCCTGCAGCTCGGCGATCGTCAGGTAGACGGGCACGCGCAGGTCCTGATCGATGCTGCGAGACAGCCGATCACGCAGCAGCTCGAGCAGCTCGGGCCAGCGCTCGGTCATCTGCAAGACCTGCTCGAGCTGGGCGCGGGCGCGGTCGTGCTCGGGCTGGATCTCGAGGATCTTCTGGAACGCCTTGGCCCCCAGCGCCGGATCATCGAGCACGTCGAGCGCGACCCGAGACAGGCGCATGAGCAGGTCGACCTGCCGCTCCTCGTCCATGCTGTCCTCGGCCTCGCGCCAGTAGGCGTCGGCCAGCTCGCGCCACATCTCGCCCATGGTCAGGGCCGACTCGAGCTCGCTGAACACGCTGCGATCGTCGGGCCGAGCCTCGAGCAGGCGCTCGTACAAGCGGGCGGCCTGCTTGGGCTGACGCAGCGAGCCGGCCCACAGCCGCGCGGCCTCGTGGACGATCTCGAGCGTCGCGTCGCTGTTGTCGTGCGCGTTCTGATCGACGTACTCGGTCAGGATCTCGGCGTAGCGATCCGAGGTCGCGAGCACGCTCGACAGCCGGTGCAGGTGATCGCGGACGCGGGTGTTGCTGGGATCCTCCTTGAACACGCGCGCGTAGGCCTCGAAGGCGCGGTCGAGATCCTCGAGCTGCTCCTCCTGCATCCGAGCCATGCGCAGCATGATCTGCACGCGCTCGGCGTGGTCCTTGGCCTCGGCCAGGCGGACCTCCTGGATCAGCAAGAGCCGATCCCAGTCCTGCACGGCCAGGAACACCGGCTCGAGCATCTGCGCGGCCCGGCTGCGCATCGAGGGATCCTGCAGGTAGCGGCTCAGCTCGTCGGTCCCGACCGCGTGATCGGGATCGGCCTTGAGCGCGGCGCCGAGGTGACGGATGCCCTCCTCGGGATCCTCGAGCTTCTCGCCGTAGAGCCGACCGAGGCGCAGGTGCGTGTCGACGGCCTCCTTCCCGCGCAGGTGCGCGAGCTTGCGAGACAGGTGAGCGGCGAGCTCGCGGAACCGACCGCTGGCCTCGTAGAGCTGCTCGAGCACCGCCTGGACCTCGGGCCGCTCGAGCCCGGCGTCGGACAGGCGCTCGTAGAGGTTGATGGCCTGCTCGGGATCACCGAGCCGGGTGCGATGGATCTCGGCGGCGCGGATCAGCAGGCTGTCGCGGGCGGTCTTGTCCGAGGTCCGATCGACCTTGCGCAAGAGCAGGTGCGCGAGCGCGGAGTCGGCCTCCTGGCGCACGTAGATCTGCTCGAGGGCGTCGGTGGCCGAATCGTCGTCGGGGTTCATCTCGAGCAGGCGCTCGTAGACGGTCCGGGCGTCGTCGAGCCGGCCGAGCCGGGCGAGCGCCACCTCGCCCATCGAGCGGAGCACCCGCTGCTGGAGGTCGGAGTCGAGGATGTGATCGACGGTCCGGCTGTACGCGGCCCACAGCGGCTCGGCCCGATCCTCAGCGGTGCCCAAGCGATCGACCTTGTCGAGGATCTCGACCAGCTCGGGCTGATCGCCGGCCTCGGTCATCGCCTCGCAAAGCACGGTGAAGGCCCGGCCTGGATCGTCGAGCTTCTCCTCTTGCGTGCGGGCGACCCGGAGCAGCGCCTGCAGGCGCCGACGACCGCTCGGCTGCTTGCGAGCCTGCAGCTCCTGCAGCTCGAGCAGCGCGGCCCAGTTCTGCTCGGCCTCGAACAGCGGCGTCAAAATCCGGATCGCTCGCTCGCGGGTCTCGTCGGGCTCGAGGTACTCGGCGACCATCGAGCGCGCGCGAGCGTCGGTCGGAGACAGATCGAGCACGCGCTTGAGCAGGTCGAGGGCGTCCTCGAGCCGGCCGAGGCGGCGGCCGACGATGTCGGCGGTCTCGGCCAACAGGCGGACGCGCTCGCTGTCGCGGTCAGCCAGCTGGATCAACCGGCGGAGGCCCTCCTCGACGTCGGGCCAGCGCTCGAGCGTACGGTTGAGCTCGACCAGCTGGGTCTGGGCATAGACCGCGTCGTCGTGGCCGGTCTTGAGGTCGAGGACCGACTGGAACGCCTCGATCGCGCGCTGCGGCTCGCCGAGCTCGCTGCGCCGGATGTCGCCGATCCGCCGCCAGAGCTGGGCCTGGATGCGCGGCTCCTCGGCCACGCCGATGCGGTGCTCGAGCACCTCGGTCAGCCGCTGCCACTCGCGCTCCTCGAGCAAGAGCTGCTCGAGCGCGTCGAGGGCGATGCGGTTGTTGGGCTCCATGTCGACGACCTCGGCCCAGGTCAGCGCGGCGCCGACCCGATCCATGAGCTGCTCGAGCTGGATGCGAGCGATCTCGAGCCGGATGCGGACCTGCTCGTGGTGGGCGTCGGTGAAGCGCAGCAAGGCCCGCTGGGCGGCGATCAAGGCCGCGAAGTCGCCGGCCTCGAGGTG
>CBFGLP010000470.1:0-1606 GCA_965649595.1 uncultured Myxococcales bacterium
CGTCAACGACAGCCTCGGCCACTCGACCGGCGACCGCCTGCTGATCTCGGTCGCGCGGCTGCTGCAGGACTGCGTCGGCCCCGACGACCTGCTCGCGCGCCTCTCGGGCGACGAGTTCGGGGTGCTCCTGCCCAACGTCCAGGACGCCAGCGACGCCATCCGCGTGGCCGACCGGATCCTCGGCCAGCTCAAGCAGCCGCTCGCCCTGCGCGACCAGGAGGTCTACACCTCGATCAGCGTCGGCATCACCTGGAGCGCGCTCGGCTACGAGCGCACCGAGGACATCCTGCGCGACGCCGACACCGCGATGCACCGGGCCAAGCGGCGCGGCAAGAGCCGCTACGAGCTGTTCGACGCCGACATGCACGCCGAGGCCGTCGCCCAGCTCACGCTCGAGGGGGACCTGCGGCGGGCCATCGAGCGCGGCGAGTTCGAGGTCTACTACCAGCCCGTCATCGACCTCGTCAGCGGCCAGATCAGCGGCTTCGAGGCGCTGCTGCGCTGGAACCACCCGACGCGCGGCCTGGTCCTGCCCGGCGAGTTCATCGGCTGCGCCGAGGAGACCGGCCTCATCATCCCGATCGGCGAGTGGGTCCTGCGCGAGGCGTGCGGCCAGATGCAGCGCTGGCACGCCAAGTACCCCCACCGCGAGGCGCTGTCGATCAGCGTCAACCTCTCGGGCAAGCAGTTCGCCCAGCCGGCGCTGATCGCCAAGGCCCTGCACGAGAGCATGCTCGTCCCGTCGAGCCTCAAGCTCGAGATCACCGAGAGCGTGATCATGGAAGATCCGAAGACCGCCTCCGAGCTGATCGAGCAGCTCCGGCTCGAGCAGGTCCACTCCTACGTCGACGACTTCGGCACCGGCTACTCCTCGCTCAGCTACCTGCACCGCTTCCCGATGTCGGCGCTGAAGATCGACCGCTCCTTCATCAGCAACATCGGCCCTGACGGCGAGAACGCGGAGATCGTGCGCACCATCGTCACGCTCGCGCACAACCTCGGGATGAGCGTGATCGCCGAGGGCGTCGAGACCCGGGCCCAGCTCGACCTCCTGGCCGAGATGGGCTGCGAGTTCGGCCAGGGCTACTACTTCTCGCGCCCGGTCGACCGCGGCGTCGCCGAGTCGATGATCTCGCGCGACTGCAAGCCGTGACCGTGGCTGTCCCGCGGGACATGTGCTTCAGCGCCCGGCCGCGACCAGCTCGGCCGGCGCCTGCACCAATTCGATGAGCACGCCCTCGCCGCCGATCGGCGCGCTGCCGTCGTCGCCGCGGGGGTGGATGAAGCACACGTCATGGCCGGACGCGCCGCGGCGGATCCCGCCGGGGGCGAAGCGGACCCCCTGTCTCGAGAGCCAGGTGACTGCCGCGTCGAGGTCGTCGACCCACAGGCCGACGTGATTGAGGGCCGGCTCGTGGACGCGGGGTCGCTTGTCGGGGTCGAGCGGCTGCATCAAGTCGACCTCGACTTGCCACGGCCCGGTGCCGGCGACTGCGATGTCTTCGTCGACGTTCTCGCGCTCGCTGCGGAACGTGCCGACGATCGGCAGGCCGAGCAGGTCGGACCACAGCCGGCGCAGCGCCGCCTTGTCGCGGCCGCCGACTGC
>CBFGLP010000471.1:0-2011 GCA_965649595.1 uncultured Myxococcales bacterium
GGCAGACCTCTGCCTGCCGCCGGATGCGGACACGAGCAGCAGTGACGACGCGGACACGAGCAGCAGCGACGACGCGGACACGAGCAGCAGTGACGACGCGGACACGAGCAGCAGCGACGACGCGGACACGAGCAGCAGCGACGACGCGGACACGAGCAGCAGCAACGACGCGGACACGAGCAGCAGCGACGACGACACGACTACCGGCGACGGCGACGGCGACACCAACACCTGCGACTCGCCCGATGGCGCGCTCGGCTGCGTGTTTCAGGCGGTCAAGCTGCCGATCAGCGACTATCAGGTGGCTGTCGACTTGCCGATGGAGCTGCTGATCGGCAACCCCGGTCCCGATGACACCGAGGTAATCGTCGAGCGTCGCGTCGACGGCGTGTGGACCAACGTCGCCGGACCGATCTTGGTCCCGGCGGTCGACACTCACAGCTTTTATTTTCACGACTCCTCCGACATCGTGCCGGTCGGTCATCACGAAGGATTCGCTTACCGCGTCACGTCGACGGAGCCCGTCGCCGTGCACCAGTACAATTCGAACGCTCCGTACTGGCACGGGGCGACCAACCTGTTGCCGACGCTGGTCTGGGACTACGAGTACGAGGTCACCTCGATCGGCACCAGCAATAGTTACATCGTCATCGTCGCCGAGAACGACGACACGACCGTGCAGATCGATACGCCCGCGCTGATTCAGGCGGGCCCTGAGGTCCCGGCGACGGCGCGGCCCTTTCAGGTGCTGATGCAGGCAGGTGAGACGATCGGGATCTTCTCGACCGGACAGACCCTCACGGGCACGAAGGTGAGCACCGACCCCAACCATCCAATCGGTGTATTCGTCGGCGAGCGATTGACCGCCCGCTACGAGGAGCAGCTGCTCGGCAAGAGCTTCGCCGACGATGTCCACGTCGGCATCTACACCCCCGAGAAATTTACTGGGCCGATCTGCTGCAATTACACCGATCCGCTCCAGCCGACCTATTACGTGTACTCGCTGACCGCAGGCACGGCTCTGCTCGTCGACGCGACGCCCAACACCACGGGGCTTCCGCCGGTGCCGACGGTGCTCGCTCAGGGGCAGCTCTACAGCTTCAGCCCCAACGCCAACGCCATCCCCGAGCTCGGCGACGTGCTGATTCAGACCACCAACCCCGTGCACGTGCTGAGCCGCCCGCCGGAGAAGCGCGGCCTCGCACAGATGATCCCTGCTTCGCGCATGGCTAGCCGCTACGCGCTGCCGGTGCCGGACGGCGCTGGCGGGCAGATCTTCGTGGTCGTTGCTTACCCGGATGGGGCCAGCTTCACGATCGACGGGGCCGTGCCCGACACGCTCTACGACGCCTACGAGCTCGCGCCCGGGTGGTTCGCCCTTCGCGTCCAGCTCACGGCCGGCATGCACGTGCTCGAGGCGAGCGAGCCTGTGGCGGTCGTGTACGGGTCTGGGTCTGGGGCTAGCGAGGGCTTCGCCTTCAGCGCTGGGCTGCAGCCCTGAGCTGCTCGGTTGGCTCTCGACCCATTGCCTAGCGATCTGGAACTGGTTACTCACTGGGCCGGCAAGGCGCGCTGCTCGAACGGCAGCGCCTGCACCCCATGACCCGTCGTCAACACCGCGTCGAGGAGTTGCTCCGCCGCGAAGTCGCGCAGATGCTGCTGCGCGGCGAGCTTCGTGATCCTCGCTTGCAGCCGGCCAGCGCCGTCAGCATCACCGCGGCGGACGTCAGCGCCGACTTGAGCGTGGCGACGGTCTACGTCGACGTGCTCTCGGAGGCGCTGCGCCTCGACGACGTGCTCGCGGCGCTGCGCTCGGCGAACGGGTTGATCCGGCGCAAGCTGTCCGAGCGTGTCCAGCTGCGCCGCTCGCCCGAGCTCCGCTTCGAGGTCGACACCAGCATCGCTCGCGGTGCTCGGGTCGAGGCGATCCTGTCCGAGCTGCGCGAGCAGTCGGTCAGCTCGGCCGACGCGGACGGGCAGGGCGATGACCAGCCCGACCAGCCCGACCAGC
>CBFGLP010000472.1:0-2639 GCA_965649595.1 uncultured Myxococcales bacterium
ACCGATCCGGACGCTTGCGAGCTGCAGGAGCTAGGCTGCGAGAACTTCGGCGGCGGCGTCTGGCAGCCGAGCGCCACTTGTGGTGGCGGAGGTGGTGGCGGTGACACCGGAAAGGTGTTTATCCAGCCTTACCTCGATTGCCGCGATCCGCTGCCCGACGAGCCTCCCGGCCAGAGCGAAGGCGGCAAGGTGTGTACTTGGCAGGCGATCTCCGCGAGCACCGAGGAGGGGCGCAAGTTCGTCGATTACGGTGATTGTGACGTCGTCTACTCCCAGCGCCCCTATTACAACGCGCCGCCCAACACCCCGCCCGCCGAGCCCGATCCGCGCCTCGAAGATCCACAATATGCCGAGGAGCTCGAGTGGGTCCGCGACCAGATCGAGTCGAGCGCGTGCATCTGCTGCCACTCCAACCAGATCGCCCCCGACGGGCCCGCCAATTGGTACGTCGAGGCGCCCAACAATTGGGTCAACTCTTTCTATGATTCCGGCCTCGCCCTCGGCGCGGGCTGGATCGACTCGACCTCGTTCGGCGCGTACCCACCCGAGCAGAACAACGGCTTCGATCGGATCCACTCGGGCATTCCGAGCACCGACCCCGAGCGAATGGTCGCGTTCTTCCAAAACGAGCTGCTCCACCGCGGTCGGACCGAGGAGGACTTTGCCAACTCGTCGCCCTTCGGTGGGCCGCTCTACGAGCAAATGATCTACGAGCCGCAGGCGTGCGAGAATGGCGAGGGCGTGCAGCTCGACGGCACGATCGTGTGGGCTGGCGGGACCGCGCGCTACGTGTACGTGCTCGAGGCCGGCAGCGGCAACCCGACCGTGCCGCCGAACCTCGACCTGCCGGACGGTACGCTGTGGCGGATCGACGTGCCCTCGGGCGGCGAGCCGATCACGAGCGGCGAGGTGAGCTACGGGCAGACGCCCGCCGGTCTGGCGCAGCGCTTCCCGATCGATGGGGCGCCGAACGAGCTGGTGCCGGGCGGCGAATATTATTTGTATGTGACCAAGGACGTCGGGATTCCGATTACGAGGTGCTTGTTCACCTATGGGGGGTGAGCTCTGAAGCCCATCGCCTAACCCGAGTCCGGCAGACGTTGCGCCGACCTTGCTGACGCTCGTTCTCGACCGCTGCGGCTGCCCAACTGCGTCACCCGTGCGTCCGCGTACATTCTGCCGCCTGCGCTCCATGATCGGATCGCGGCCCTCGTGCTACCCGTGAGGCGTGACCCACCCCAACGGGAGCGCATCATGACCTTGACCTACCGACTGTCTGCGCTGGCCTTGGCCAGCTTCGGCGCCCTCACGCTGAGCGCGTGCCAGGACGAGCCCGAGAGGACCCCTGAAGACTTCGTTTCGGACGACCCCACCGCTGGCGATGGCGACTCCGTCGGAGAGGAAGGCGCCGGTGAGAGTGGCGACAGCGGCGACGAAGGCGGTGACCCCGGCGATGGTGACGGCGACAACGGCGACGGTGACGTCGAGATCACCGAGGCCGACATCGTGCAGATGGAGGGCGACCGTCTCTACGCGCTCTCTGCCTACTCCGGCCTGACCGTCGTCGACATGACCAACCCCGACAAGCTCAGGGCGCTCGGGACCTGGGAGACGGACGCCGAGCCGTTCGAGATGTACGTCGAGAGCGGCCAGGCGTTCGTCATGTTCAACGACTACTACACGTGGGAGTGGGACGAGGGAGGCGACGGCTGGTACTCGTACTCGAGCAGCCGCCTGGTCGCGCTCGATGCCACCGACCCCGGCAACATCGCGGTCAAGGGCGAGTTCATCTTGCCCGGGCGCATCCAGGACTCGCGGCGAGTCGGCGACGTGCTCTACCTGGTGAGCATGCAGGACGGCTACTGCTGGGGCTGCGACGAGCAACAAAAGACCGTCGTCACCTCGCTCGACATCAGCAACGAGGCCAACCCGGTGCTGATCGACCAGCTCGCGTTCACGGCCCCCGACGACACCTGGGACTGGCAGCGCAGCGTCGAGTCGACCACCGAGCGCATGTACGTGGCCGCCCGCTCGTGGAACTGGGACGGTCAGGGCTCGTTCATCGACGTCGTCGACATCTCCGCTGGCGACGGCACGCTGGTCGCGGGCGCGCAGGTCCAAGTGGCCGGCAGCATCGATAGCCGCTGGCAGATGAACGAGCACGAGGGCGTGCTCCGGACCATCAGCCAGTTCGGCTGGGGCGCTGACGATCCGCTGATCGAGACCTTCACCGTCGAGTCTGCGCAGTCGATCGTCCCGCTCGGCACCGGCAGCCTCACGCTGCCGATGCCCGAGTCGCTGCGCAGCGTTCGCTTCGACGGCGACCGGGCCTACGCGATCACTGCCGAGCAGACCGACCCGCTCTTCACCATCGACCTCAGCGACCCGGCCAACCCGCAGCAGGTCGGCGAGCTCGAGATCCCCGGCTGGGTCTATCACATGGAGACCCGCGGCGATCGAGTCCTCGCGCTCGGCTTCGACCCCGCCAACGAGCAGGGCAGCATCAACGTCAGCCTGTTCGACGTCAGCGTGTTCGAGGCGCCCGCGCTGCGCCGCCGCGTCCACTTCGGCGGCGACTGGGCCAGCTTCCCGGAGGATCAGAACCGGGTGCACAAGGCGTTCTCGATCCTCGACGACGA
>CBFGLP010000473.1:0-1858 GCA_965649595.1 uncultured Myxococcales bacterium
CGCGCCAGCGCCGCGAGGCCCGGCGCCTCAGACCATCAAAACCCCTGCGGTGAGGCACTGATGGACCTCCGGCAAATCGCGCAGCAGGCCAAGGGCATCGCCGAGCGCCTGACCATGCGCTCGTCGTCGAACTTCAAGTTCGCGTTCTTGTTCTTGGGCCCCGAGCAGCGCGAGGGGCTCGAGCACGTCTACTCCTTCTGCCGAGTCGTCGACGACATCGTCGACGAGCGCCCGCCGGGGCCCGAGGGTCGAGCCGAGGCCGAGCGGGGCCTGGCCGACTGGCGCGCCGAGATCGACCGGATCTACTCGGGCCGCGAGCCGCAGACCGAGCTCGGCCGCGAGCTGGTCACGACGGTCGAGCGCTTCCACCTGCCGCGCTTCGGCTTCGACGAGATCATCGAGGGCTGCGCGATGGATCTCGACGTCACCAGCTACGCGACGCCGGCCGAGCTCGAGCTCTACTGCTATCGCGTGGCCTCGTGCGTGGGCATCTTGTGCATCGGGATCTTCGGCGACCAGGGCGAGGCCGCCCAGCGCTACGCCAAGCACCTCGGGCTCGCGCTGCAGTACACCAACATCCTGCGCGACATCGGTGAGGACGCGGCGCGCGGGCGCGTGTACCTGCCCCTCGATCTGCTCGAGCGACACGGCCTGAGCGAGCGCGACATGCTCGAGTGCCGCTACGATCGCCGCTTCCTCGCGATGGCGCGCGAGTTCGCCGATCTCGCCGAGCGCGAGTACCAGCTGGCCTGGGCCGAGCTGCCACGGGTCGACAACCTCCGCGCCCTGCTCCCAGCCGAGATCATGGGCCGGACCTACCACGAGCTGCTCGTCGAGATTCGGGCGCACGACTACAACGTGTTCACCTTCCGGGCCTCGCTGCGACGGCGTGACAAGCTGCTCGTCGCGGCCAAGTCGCTCGCGCTGACCAGCCTCCCCGCGAGGCTCCCGGGCCCGCTCGCATCTTTGAAGGCCGCGCTCGGTTCTTAGGTCCGCGCCCGGCCGAATGGGATAGAGTGGCGCCGATGGCTCCCCTCGGCGCCCGCGCCCGAATCCGCGTAGGCCTCGGCCTGATGCTCGCGTCGCTGACCGGAGTCGGCGTTGGTTGCTTCCTCGGCGAGGCCACGCTCGGGGCGATCTGCTTCAACGACGATCAGTGCGGCGTCGGCCAGGGCTGCTTCGACTCGGTCTGCGGCATGTGCCGGGACGGCGCGGTCCAAGCTGGCGAGCTGTGCTTCGGCAGCTCGTCGGAGGAGAACGTGTTCGGCAAGGTCTCCGACCTGATGGCGCTCGACATCCCGGACGAGGGCATTCGCGCGCTGGTCGGCGTCGTCAATGCTCCGTGTGAGAACGTGAGCGGCGACTGCTGGAACCTCTGGCTGCTGCTGCCCGAGCCCGACGGCGGCTTCGAGGCCTTCAAGGTCAACGAGGTCGATCAGTCCGGCTCGGTGCCCGAGTTCAACGTCGGCAACCTCGACGGCGACGAGGTCCGCGATGTCGTCGCGGCGATCCTCCCCGAGGACCCGCTGCTCGACAACTCGCAGCTGGCGATCCTCTACGACTTCCCCGAGCAGCAAGACTCGATCAACATCGACGTCGCCTTGCGGCCCTACTCGATCGAGGTCGCCGACCTCGACGGCAACGGCTTCGACGACGTGTTGCTCGGCGCCGAGCAGGCCAGCTTGATGGTCCTGCTGCCCTCGACCGGCAGCGGGTTCGGGACCGAGAAGGTGCTGGTCACCTCCCCTGCCCCTCGGCTCGCGCCGCCGACCGACATGGACAACGACGGCGACCTCGACCTCGTCGTCGCCAGCGAGGTCGAGTCGAGCCTCGGCGTCGACTTCAACGACGGCGCTGG
>CBFGLP010000474.1:0-3042 GCA_965649595.1 uncultured Myxococcales bacterium
CCGAGCTCGAGGGCGAGATGGGCGACAGCCACGTCGGTCTGCAGGCCCGCCTGATGAGCCAGGCGCTGCGCAAGCTGACCGGCTCGGTCGCCCGCAGCCGCACGCTGGTCATCTTCATCAACCAGCTGCGCATGAAGATCGGCGTGATGTTCGGCAGCCCCGAGACCACGACCGGCGGTAACGCGCTCAAGTTCTACGCCTCGGTCCGCATGGACATCCGCCGGGTCGGCGCGATCAAGGTCGGCGAGAAGGTCGTCGGCAACCGGACGCGCGTGAAGGTGGTCAAGAACAAGATGGCCCCGCCCTTCCGCGAGGTCGAGTTCGACATCACCTACGGTGAGGGCGTCAGCCGCGAGGGCATGCTGGTCGACCTCGGCGTCGAGGCCAACGTGATCGACAAGTCGGGCGCGTGGCTCAGCTACAAGGGCGACCGGATCGGCCAGGGCCGCGAGAACGCCAAGCAGTTCCTGGTCGACAACCCCACGATCGCGACCGCGATCGAGAGCGAAGTGCTCAAGAGCCACGGCGTCTCGCGAGTGCCGATCGCGGTAGTCGAGGGCGGCAAGGCCGACACGCCTAGCCCCGCTGCCGGCGACGATGCCTCGCCTCCAGCGGTCGAGGCTCGCAGCAAGAAGACCAGCGCCGCAAAGAAGGCCGAGCCGAAGAGCTGAGCCAACCGGCCAGTCGAGTTCCAACCCTCCTTCGAGCCGAGCCTCTTCACGGAGCTCGGCTTTTTTCATTGTTCAGTCAAATCGGCCCAAGCAAATCCATCTCGCTCGAGTCGCTCGCCAATCTGCACGTCAATCGCCCGAGAAAACCCAGGCCCGCCGCTGACGAAGGTGTGAAATTCACCCCTCTCGCCGCAGGGGTCGACCTGCTCGGGCAATTCGGCGAGCAGCGATTCGTCCCACACTCGTCCGACGAATTCGCGTCCGAGCACCCGCAGATCCACACAGGTCAGCCGCGCCACGAGCCCGGCCGCCAGCATCTCGCCCGCCAGCACCCGCGTGTCGCTGCCCCACAGGGGAAACACCGGCCGCAGCCCCGTTCCGGCCAGCTTCTGCTCGCGGTACGCCCGAATGTCCTCGAGGAAGAGATCGCCGAACACGATCACCTCCACACCTTCTCCGCGCAGCCGCTCGACCGCAGCCCCCATGCGGGCCTCGTACACCTCGTTCGGGCAGGGCCATGGCAGCTCGACCGGAACGAGCGGCAACCCGAGCGCGCTCGCCTGCCGCTCGAGCAGCGAGCGCCGAACCCCGTGCATGGCCACGCGCTCGACCGGCTCGCTGATCTGACCTTCGACCGCGGGCGCGAGCGAGGTCGTCGTCAGCAAGCCGATCACCTCGAGCTCGCCGGCCTCGCGCACGCGGTGCAAGGCGTAGGCGCTGTCCTTGCCGCTGCTCCAGCTGACGACCGCTCGTGGACGCATGAGACCCTCCGGGAATGATCAGTCGAGCAGCGCCCGCGCGATGATCAGCTTTTGGATCTCCGAGGTCCCCTCGTAGATCCGCAGCGCCCGAACCTCGCGATAGAGCCGCTCGGGCACCTCGCCGACCACGACCCCGCGGCCGCCAAAGTCCTGCACGCAACGATCGACGACCCGCTGGGCCAGCTCGGTCGCGAGCAGCTTGGCCATCGCGGGTTGATCCGGCGTCGCGTCGCCGCGGTCGCGCGCAGCCGCGGCTCGGTAGACCATCAGCTGCGCGGCGACGTGCTCGGCGGCCAGCTGCGCGAGCTCGAAGCGGAGCCCCTGCTGCTGCGCGAGCGGCTTTCCAAATTGCACGCGCTTGCGCAGGTGCTCGGCCGAGGCCTGAAACGCTCGGTCGGCGATCCCCAGCGCCGCGGCGCCGACGGTCGTGCGGAACTGATCGAGGTTGCTCAGGGCGATGCGCAGGCCCTCGCCCGGCTCACCGATCCGGTGCTCGGCGGGCACCTGCACGCCATCGAGCCGCAGCGTGCCGATCGGGTGCGGGGCGATCACCTGGATCGGCGTCACGCTCAGCCCCTCGGCGTCGCCCGGGATCCAAAACGCTCCGTAGCGCGGCTTGCCTTCCGCGCTCGGGGTGCCCTCTCGGGCGAAGATCACGTAGCTGTCCGCGATCCCGGCGTTGGAGATGAAGGTCTTTTCCCCGCGCAGCACGACCGAGCCGTCAGGCTGCGCGTGCGCGGTCGTCTGCATGCCGGACACGTCGGAGCCGGCCTCGGGCTCGGTCAACGCGAACGCGCAGATCAACTCTCCCCGCGCCACCTTGGGCAGCACGGCGTCCTGCAGCGCAGCCTGCCCAGCCAGCGCGATCGGGAACGAGCCGAGCCCCTGCATCACGAAGGCGGTGTCGAGCGCTCCGCTGACGCGGGCGAGCCACTGGCGGGTCAGGCACATCGCGGTCGCGGACACACGACCTCCGCCAGGCACCGCGTCTCCACCCCAAGCTTCGGGAACGACCAAGCGCAGCAGCCCGGCCTCGGCCAAGCGGCGCACGTACTCGCGGGTCGCCGCGCCGGCGTCGTGCTCGGGGATCGACGCTGCTTCGATCGTCGAGCAGAGCTGCGCGAGGCGATCCTCGAGCCGCAGCCAGTGCTCACGTAGCTCGGAACCTTCACTGGGGCCACCGCCGTAGATGGTCGCAATGTCGCGCTCGAGGATCCGGGGAGACTTGAAGCTGGACGCCATGCTCTTCACTTCCACTTGGGATCGCGCTTGGCCAGCCACGCGTCGTTGGCCTCACGAAAGTCCGGGTGCTGCATGCAGATCGCCTGGGCCTGCGCCTCGGCTTCGATCGCGTCACCAAAGCCCATGTCGAGCTCCTGCTGAACCATTGTCTTGGTCATGCGTGTGGCGAAGTGGGGCTGGTTGGCGAGCTGCAAGGCCAGCTCGAACGCCGCCTGATCGACGGCGGCAGGATCCGCGTCGTCGACCACCCGCGTCGCCAGCCCGATCGCCGCGCAGCGCTCGGCCGGCACCCGGCCGCCGAGCAGCAGGATCTCGTTCGCGTGCCCGAGCCCGACCACGCGCGGCAGCAGCCAGCTCGCGCCCATGTC
>CBFGLP010000475.1:0-1899 GCA_965649595.1 uncultured Myxococcales bacterium
CCGGCAAGGAGCTGGTGGCGCGGGCGATCCACGACGCCAGCGAGCGGCGGGCCGCGGCGTTCGTGAAGGTCAACTGCGCCGCGATCCCGCGCGAGCTGATCGAGAGCGAGCTGTTCGGCCACGAGAAGGGCGCGTTCACGGGCGCGGCCGGCCAGAAGAAGGGCCTGTTCGAGGTCGCCGACAAGGGCACGCTCTTCCTCGACGAGATCGGCGACATGGATCTCGACGCGCAGGCCAAGGTCTTGCGGGTGCTGCAGAGCGGCGAGCTGACCCGGGTCGGTGGGCACACGCCGATCCAGGTCGACGTCCGGGTGCTCGCCGCGACCCACCGCAACCTGCAAGAGCTGGCCACCCAGGGCGAGTTTCGCGAGGACCTCTACTTCCGCCTCAACGTCGTGCCGATCCGGATGCCGCCGCTGCGCGAGCGGCTCGAGGACGTCCCGCTGCTCGCCCGCCACTTCATCGCGCAGGCCTGTGAGGAGAACGGGCTCGCGCGGCGCGAGATCACGGCCGACGCCCTCGGCCTGCTCGCCCGCCACGACTGGCCCGGCAACGTCCGCGAGCTTCGCAACGTGATCGAGCGGATGGTCGTGCTCTCGGACGGCGACCTCGAGGTCGATGACGTGCCGCCCGAGCTCGCCCGCGTCGAAGATCGGCACGGCGATGACGAGGGCGAGCTCGAGCTCGGCGACGAGCGGCTCGCCGAGCTCTTGCGCGACAAGTCCGGGCTGCCGCTCAAGGCGTTCCGCGAGGCCGTCGAGCGGGCGTTCATCATCCAGCGCCTGCGCGAGCACGACTGGAACGTCTCGCGCACCGCCGAGGCGCTGGGGATCGAGCGCACGCACCTGCACCGCAAGCTCAAGCTGCTCGGTATCCAGCGAGGCGAGCAATGAGGGCGGGCGTGCTCCTGCTGGGCCTCGTGCTCGCCGCCTGCCCGAGCGCGGGCACCAAACAAGAAGGCGGCGGCTCGCAGGGCAGCCAGGACGAGCCGGCGTCACCGGCTCGCCCTGCACTTCCGCAGAGCGAAGCCGAGTTCCTGGACCTGCTCGCCCCCGTGCCGACCGAGAGCGGAGCCGTGCGGATCCGCTACTCGATGACTGGCCCCGGCGGGCTCGCGGGCGAGCTGACGGTCGTGCAGAAGGCCGGTGGCTGGCGACGCGAAGACTGGTCGGTGAGCTCGAGCGAGGCCGGCACCAAGACCTCGGGGACGACCCTGATCACGCCCGATCTGATCTGGGTCAACAGCGACGACCTGCCAGGCAAGATCAGGGACAACTATCTGCGTGGACTAGCGATCGCATGGTTGAAGCTCGACCCGCAGTCGCGCGACAAAGCGGCCGAGAGCCTGCTCGCGTGGCGGGCCGAGCTCGAGAAGTCGCGCGAGGAGCATCCCGGCGACGTCGAGGTGATCCACGGAGTCCAGTGCCTGCGCATGCGAATCGCCGCGCAGAACCTCTGCATGTGGGAGGAGACCGGCCTGCTGCTGCGTTACCAAGGCGGCGCCTTCGAGCTGGCGGTGCTCGCCGTCGAGCTGGCCCCCGCGATCGACGACGCTACCTTCGAGCTGCCTGCCCTCGCGCAGCTCGCCGAGCGGATCCCGCCGGAGCCGAGCGATCCGGACGGGCAGATCGCGGCGCTCGTGCGTGGCGACTTCGCTCCGGTCGCGGGCGTGCTCGCGCCGGGACTACGCGTGCCGGGCTTTGTCGACGCCGATGGCCCAGAGGAAGCAGAGCCGCCGCCCGAACAGCCGCCGCCCGAACAGCCGCCGCCCGCACAGCCGCCGCCCAACTAGGACGCTCAGTCCTCGGCGCTGACGAAGCGCAGCGCCGGCTTGTCGAGCATCACCATCGTCATCGCCGGCACGCTGTGGGTCAACCACACGTTGCCGCCGATCACCGA
>CBFGLP010000476.1:0-8003 GCA_965649595.1 uncultured Myxococcales bacterium
ATTAACTCGCCCGCGCGCAGCGCCCCGGGGAGCCACTGTTCGAGGAGGGAGCGCTCTCCATGATCGGGAAAGGCCCTCCCCGTGCGTTGCGTTGCGCCCAAATTAGGGCCTCGCACCACCCGAGCCCCCTTCGGTAGGGTAAAGGACCGGCCACGGGCCCTCCATCAAAACCAGGAATCCCTATGCTCGGTTGCGTTCCGGACGCAACCGAGCATAGGGGTTAATTCGACTCGGGCAAGAGCGGCTTGGCGTCCTCGCCTGTCAGAATCTCGCGGACCTTGCCCTCCAGCACCTTGATGCTCACGGTCTGCCCGTCGATGACCTCGACCTTGAAGTGAGCGAAGTCGACCCCCTCGGGCAGGACGATGTCGCGGTCGGGTAGGTGCAGCGTGTTGATCGCGGGCGGATCGGCCTTCAGCGACACCCGTATCTTGCCCTCGCTGATTGTCATCTCGCGCGGGGTGTCGGGTGTGATGGTGGCTTCGACCTCGGGCAGCGGGTGCAGGCGGTCGTGGTGACGCTGCCGCTCGAGAGCCCAGTAGACGAGCGCGATGACCAGGCAGGTGACTCCGAAGCCAGCGAGCAAGAAGAGCCGGGCGCGACGGCCCTTTCGCCAGCCACCGAAGTGACCGAGGTGAAGGTCGCCCTGCGGGGGATCGCGGTTGAGATCGTCGTCGTCGAAGCGGGGGCGAGTCGCGCGGGGGCTCTCGAGCGGCGCCCGAGCTTCCTGCGCAGCTGCAGCGGCGCGATCGGCCTCGATGCGGGCCTTGAGCTGCGCCATCGTCAGGTCGCGACTGAGCTCATCGTCGGACAAGGTCTGGACGGCGCTCGAGTCGTCCTCTTCCAGTTGGTTCGCCCTGGCCTTCAGCTCGGCCATGCTGAGCCCGCGTAGCTCCGGGGCGTTCGGCAGCGAGGGATCACTGCTCGTCGAGTCTCGCTCGCCCGTTCGGGACATCGTCAGAATCCTACGCCCGTGTCGGTCGACGTCCAGTCGCCAATCGTGCGACCACGGACGCGACTGATCTTTAGACCGATGTGGAGGCCGACGAGGGGGCCAGAGACTAACGGTTCGCCTCGTCGATCAACCGCGCGCCTTCCATCAGCAAGCTGGTGGTGGAGGTCTGGACCAGGTCCTCCATGTCGACGTCCATCGCGGTGAAGTGGAAGCGACCCTTCTGCCAGGTCAGCATCTCGTAGACGCTCTCGGCTCCGTTGCGCTCGAGCTCGTCCTTGTCGATCCGCGCTTGGATGACCTGGCCGCGACGCAGGAAGATTCGTCCGACCCGCTTGTCCTCGTTTTGGATCTGCAGGACGCCGTCCTTGCGCTCCATCTCCATCATGACGAGCAGGCTCGACAGGCCGAGCTGCTCGAGCCGCCCGGACAGGCCGGTGCGCTTCATCGCGCCGGTGAACGAGCCGGACGACCCGGGATCGACGTAGCTCGGCACGCCTGGATCCTCGGCAGGCGCGTGGTGCTGCGGGGCCGAGGGGTGGAGCGGCTGCGCGGGACCGGGGCCGTAGCCTTGCGGATTGTAGCCCGTCGGCCCGGACGGGCCGACGAAGCCCTTCGGCCCGGACGGGCCGACGGAGCCCTGCGGGCCGTGGCTCGGCTGCGGGTTGTATGCCGGCGCTTGCGGGTTGTAGGCCGGCGGTCCAAAGCCTTGACCCTGCGGGCCGTAGCCGGGGCCGGGGCCATAGCCGCCGAAGCCAGGCTGTGGACCATATCCGGGAGCTGGTCCACCGAAGCCTCGCTGAGGTTGACCGAAGCCCGGCGCGCCGCCGAAGCGGCCCTGCCCACCGGGGGCTGGTCCGGCCACGCCTGGACCGGGGGTGTGCCCGTAACCCGGGAAGCCGCCCCCCATACCGGGACCGGGGGTGTGCCCATAGGCATCCTCGGGCTTGCCTCGCTTCGCCAAGCACTTGAGCACGCGTCGCTCGAGGTCGTCGAAGCGGAAGGGCTTGGACACGTAGTCGTCGGGCTTGAGGCCCAGCGCGTGCAGGCGATCTTCGTCCTTGCCGAGCGCGGTCAGGAAGAGCACCGGGATGTCGGCGAAGTCTGGATCGGCGCGCAGCTCCTGGACGAACGCCCAGCCGTCCATCACCGGCATCATCACGTCGGTGATGATCATGTCCGGACGGACAGCCTGCACTCGACGAAGCGCCTGCTGCCCGTCACGGGCGGTGTCGACCGAATACGTCCCCTTCTTCTCCAGGCTCGACGAGACCATGCGGAGAATCCAGGGGTCATCGTCGACCACGAGCACCCGGATCTGACTCACTCGGGGGAGCCTAGGAGGGCCCTCGCGGCGTGTCAATGGACCTGACGGAGGGCCGCGGAGCAGCCGGAGGGGGTGGCCGGAATCAGCTCATACGGGCAGCCAGCTCGGGCGCAGCTGCGACCATGCGACCTGGGCGAGCAGCCCGACCTTGGTGCTGGCGAGGCCGACCGCGCCCTGCACCTCGCGGAGCCGGTCGCTGACTGGATAGTGGGTGGCGTGCTGGGGGGTGAGACTGGAGTGAACTACATGGCCCGCGGTCTTGAGGTATTCGGTCAGGAAGATCCGCGGGCGTCGCTCGGCGCAGGCCAAGAGCGCGAGCGAGCGGACTCGCTGCTGCTCGCCGCTGCGCCAGTAGCTGAACAGCGCGCGCCGGATGCCGCGGGCACCGGTCCCCTCGCCGCGGAACGCCTCGTAGATCGCTTCGGCGAGCGCCTGCCGGGTGGGCACATAGCGATCGTGCTCGCTTCGGTAGCGACGTAGCGCGGCCGCATCGATCCATGGCTTGTCGGGCGCCACTCGAGCGCGCCGCCGAGCCTCGCGTCCGAGCACGAGCGCGTCGAGCAGGCCCATGGTCATGCCGCTCGCGGTGATCGGATGCGAGCAGCCAGCCGCATCGCCGACCAGCGCGAGCCCAGGCGCGGTCGCGGGCGGGGCGGGCAGGTGGAAGGTAGGGGCCATCTCGACCGGCTGCGCGCGAGCACGCAGGACCGCGGCGACCTGATCACCGAGCGCATTGGGCAGGTAGGGTACGAACGCGTCCAGCAGGTAGTCGTTGAGGTCGCGGCCCTTGGCCGGCAGCGCGTGGGGGAGATCGAAGGTCAGGCGGAAGCTCAGCTGCTCGCCCTGCCTGGCGATCGGATAGCAGAGCATCGGGCCCGGTCCGCCGACGTACACGTTGGCGTGCAGCGGCTGCGCGACCGGGGCGTCGTGCAGCTCGAGCCCGGCCGTGAAGCCGAGGTTCTCGCGCGCGTCGGGGATGCCCGCCAGCTTGCGCACGGTGCTCGCCTTGCCATCGGCAGCGACGACCAGATCGCAGCGGACCTCGTGGCGCTCGCCCTCGCCATCGCGCAGGACCACGCCGCAGATCTGCTCGCTGAATTCGTCGCGGATCAGATCGGTCACCCGCCAGCCCGCGCGCAGGTCGACCTGCTCGCGCTGGCGGACGATCTGGCGCATGACCTTGACCAGGGTCTTGTGATGGACCGAGATGCCGCGCGGCCGCTCGCCGGGGATGCTGCGGTAATCGAGCACGACCGGCTCGTCGGACTCGGCCCGCTCGAGCACGACGAAGCCATCGACATCGACGGCCCCAGCCGCGATCAGGCGGCCATAGAAGCCGAGCTCGTCGAGCACCTGGGCGCCGCGGGGGTGGATGAACTCGCCCGAGAAGCGCGGCGAGACTTCCTTGTGCAGATCGACCAGCAGGATCGATCGACGGCCGCGCTGATCGGCGCGGGCCAGGGCTTGGGCCAGGGCGCAGCCGGCCAGGCCTGCGCCGACGATCACGACGTCGTAGCGATCGCGGATGCTCTCGATGGTCACGGGATATGGCTCCGTTGCAAACAATCAACTGGGGTCGAGCTGACCGCCTCGCTCGCGGAACGCGAGCAAGGCCACGTGGATGTCGCGGACACCCGCGCTCGGGTCACGCAGACGCGGCGAGAGGCCGAAGCCCGGCTGCTCGACGTTGGGCACGATCGGGATCTCGCTGCTGCTCTCGCGCGCGAGCAGGCCGACGCGGGCGACCAAGAAGCGAGCGGCACGGCGACACTGCACGCAGGGCCGCTCGGGTGCGGAGCCCCGGCCCCCGCTGGCAGTCGCGAGCAAGGCCAGCAGCGCGCGGGCGGTCGAGACCTCGTCACCGAAGCTGCCGTCCTCCCACTGGCGGCTGCGCAGCAGCTGCTCGGCGTCGCGGCGCAGTGGGTGATCGGGGCTGCACTGGCTCGCGCTCATGCGCACGACCTCGGCCAGGCTCGACACGGTCCACGCGTGACCATGCTCGGCGAGCTCGCGCTCGATGAACGCGATGCCTCGCGCGATGCGATCGTCCTCGCGTCGCCAGCCGAGCGCCGCGAGCTCGCGCAGGACCATCGCGCACAAGGTCAGGCGGCTGGCGTCGCGGGTGGTCCCGAGGTTGAGCTGATCCGCGTCGCGCCAGGGGAGGTGCGAGAGCGGGACGTCGGCCTCGCCTCGCTCGAACCACGCGAACGAGCCGTCGGGCTCCTGCATCGCGAGCATGACCTCGGCCGCGCGCCGCAGGCTCGCGCGCGAGGCCGCAGTCCGGGACTCTCGCAGCGCCTCGGTCACCGCACAGGTCGTGCGCATGTCGAGGTGGCTCTCGGCCTCGAACTCGCTCGGCCAGCCGCCGGTCGGGGCGTTGGCGCGGAACTGCCAGGGCCCAGGGCGGGCGATCTCGGCGGCGAGCAGGCGCTCGCGTACGCCCTCGACGGCCTGACCTGGCGCTGGGCCGGCGACCATCCCGAGCCGCGCTACCTTGGCGACCGGGCGCGTGGTCAGGCCCTGGGCGAGCATGCGCCGACCCTCGACCTCGACCACGCCCCGCGAGCGGCGGAGGTAGTCGAGCCCGCGACGGATCCGGGGGTCGTCGCTCAGCGATCCGCTCGTGCGTAGCGCGAGCAGGCTGTAGAGCGTGGGCCGGACCGAGAACCACCCGCCGTGGGCCTGCTGCGTCGCGTCGATCCAGCGCAGCGCCCGAGCGAGCGAGCGTCGATAGACCGCGCCGCGCGGGAGCTGGCGCGCGAGCTTGATCGTGCGGTCGAAGGCTTGCAGCAGGTCACCCGCGAGGCCGGGCTTGGTCAGCCGCGGCGGGACCGGATCGCCCTCGCGCCCGTAGAGCAGCAGGTCGCCCGCGTCGACGAGGTGGATGCGAGCGGGGCCCTCGGCGAGCGTGTGGAAGGCGGTCACCATCTGCCGAGCCCAAGGCGAGAGCCGAGCGGGCGAGAGCGGGGTGAACTCCGGCAGCAGGTAGAGCTCGGCTGGGACCGCTGGCACCCAGTCCCAGGGCACGACGCCGGCCATCGCTAGCCACAGGCGTACGGTCAGCGAGGCTCGCCGGGCGCCGCCGAGCTCGTGCACGAAGCGGAGCGCCTTCTCGAGCGACTCGTCGCCAGGGTCCTCGCCATGCTGCACGCGAGCCCACCAGCCGAGGCAGGTCAGCGAGAGATCGGGCTCGTCGGCGGCGTCGTGCCAGCTGCCGTCCTCGTGCTGCTGGCTGCGGATCCACGCGAGCATGCCCTCGCGCTCGTCGGCTCGCAGATCGTGAAAGAGCGCGTCGGCCAGCAGCACCTCGCAGGTCGGACCGATGTCTGGGATCGCTACGAGCCAGGGCTGCGTGCCATGGTGGATTCGAGACCACCACGCGCGGCACCAGCCTTGCGTGCGCTCGATCGCCGCGTCGAGGGGCGTCACCTCGACATGCTCGCGCATCGGCTCGCGGGAGCGTCCACGATCGCGGGCGAAGTTCGTGGTGGTCGACTCTTCGAACATGGGTGTCCTGGAGACCGCTCGCGGTGTCGCCAGGCAGGCGGCATGCGCGCTTCTCGCGGGAGAGCATACACGTCGACGTCGCCACCCCCGGTGACGCCTGTCACAGGGCCAACTGTCGTAAAAGTGCCACGGAAGCCACTTTCACGGGCTTTTGCGACACTTGCCGCCCCGTCTCCAGGTCTGCCACACTGTCGGCCCATGCGGGCTCTGAAGACTGCTTTTACGTTCGTGGCCGCCCTCGCGGGCCTGACTTCGTTGACGAGCTGCAAGGAGGAGCCGGCCGAGAACTTCGGCACCGTCAAGATCGAGATCGAGCCGATTCCCGATCCCTCGGTTCTCGCGGGGACGACCGAGGTCACGGCGACCGTCGTGTATCAGAAGTGCTTGCAGGACTTCTACCTGTTGGAGCGGCCGGAGTATCAGCAGGTCGGCGTCGAAGGTGACGCGGTGTTCTCCGAGTTTGCCGAACGGCTGTGCGATCCTGGCCTCGACAAGAACATCGACTGCGAGGTTACGGACATTCAGCAGAGCCTGGTCGAGTCGACCAAGGTCTACACGCTGAGGGTCACCTACAAGATCAACGATCCCTCGTCGCTCGCCTACGCGAACGTGCACGTGGGGCCGCTGCCGCTCGAGGACTTCGTCGGCGCCTGCGAGGGTGGGCCGGTGGTCGAGCTCAACCAAAACGGGCTGATTGGACGCAACGCGGATGGCGTGCAGATCTGGAGCATCAGCGCGCTGCCCTCCCCCAACGAGGCCCTTCCAGGTCAGGGGGCGCCGCTGCGGGTGCAGGTGTCGGCGGATTGAGCACGAGCAGGCCCGCTCGGCCGCGATGAACGTCGAGCACGAACCGAGCATGCGAGCGAGCACGAGGCTGTCGAGCTTCGTGCTCGCGTCGTTGTTGGTGGTTGGCTGCGTGTCGCAGCCGAGCGTCGAGCAGCGCGAGCCCGAGGCGAAGCCCGCGGATCCCGATGCGGTCGTGATCACGCGGCCGGTGTGTGCCGAGGCGCCCGCGGACGCGCTGCTGATCCTCTCCGAGCCGGGCCAGTGCTCGCTCGTGCTCGTGCGGGAGAGCGAGCCCGCGGGGGGAGAGAGCGGGGCAAGGGGCGGAGCAGAGAGCGAGAGCGAGAGCGATGACGCGCAGAGTGAGTCGCTCGGGGCTCGCGTCGCGCTGATCCAGCTCCCGCACGAGCGCGCTGGTCGAGCCGAGCGGCTCGCGTTCGGCTTCGCACCGCTCGCCTGCGGCGAGGACCTCGCGGGCTGTGATCTATCGGGAGTCACACACACGCGCCACGGCCCGATCGTGATCGCGGCCGAGCGCGGGCCCGAGAGCGAGCATCCGATCCAGATCCACCTCGGCGTGGTGATCCAAGGCGTGCTGGTGTTCGTGCCGAGCTGGGTGAGCCCGAGCTCGGTCGTCGATCACACGCACGTTGGACCGCCCTTCGCCCTCGCGCCTTGGGACTGCGGCGGCGAGCTGCGCCTGCTCCCGGCTGCACGTCTACCCGAGGCCCAGGGCGAGGACGTGCCGGGATCGCTGCTGATGCTTTCGGGTCGCTGGGTCGTCGACCCCTCGACTGGTCGCGCTGGCCCACCGCAGCAGCCCGCACCTGCGACCGAGGGCTGCGAGCTGCTGCTCGATCCGATGCCCTGAGCGGATCAGTTCGCCGTGAGCTTGTCGGTCTCTTTGTCGATCTCGCCCTGCCAGGTCTTGGCGTCGAGCCCGATCCCGACCTCGCGCTTGGCCGAGCGCTGCCGCTCGACCAGATCCGCGTGCGTAGTAAAATAGGGCAGCGCCTTGCCGCGCAGCTGCTCGAGGCTCTCGAACCCGTGCTTCTCCAGCACGCCGAGCAGCTGGCGGTTGAGATCTTGGATTACCTGATAGCCCTGCAGCATCGCGCCCGTGCAGACCTGCACCGTGTGGCAGCCGAGCGCGACGAACTGGGCCGCGTCCTCGCCGGTATAGATGCCGCCCATGCCCGAGATCGGCGTGCTCGGCACGGCCTTGGCGATCTCGACGATGTGGCGCAGCGCGATCGGCCGGACTGCTTGACCCGAGTAACCACCGGGGGTGGTAAAACCTTCGACGGTCGGCATCGGCCGCAGCGTGTCGAGGTCGACGCCAACGACCGACAAGATCGTATTGATCGCGCTGATCCCATCGGCCCCGGCCTCGACCGCCGCTCGAGGAGAAGCGCCCGGATCACCGACGTTGGG
>CBFGLP010000477.1:0-3559 GCA_965649595.1 uncultured Myxococcales bacterium
GGCATCACGATGCCGACCCGCTTCGCGTTCAACTCGGCCGGCTACCCCGAGATGGCCGCGCGGGTCAAAGCGGAATTGGTGCACTTCGAGGAGGTCCCGCAAGTCGAGATTCCGCTCTATCACCCCGATCGCCTGCGCGACTCGATGTTCACCCCGCAGACGGTCGCCGAGGCCGACTTCTTCGTGAATTGTCCGAAGTTCAAGGCCCACCCGTGGACGACCGTCACGTTCAGCCTCAAGAGCTATATTGGCATTCAAGACGATCGGCATCGATTGATCGATCACGATCATCGCCTCGATGACAAGGTCGCGGATCTGCAATACATCATTCAGCCGCAATTGATCGCGATCGATGCGATCACCGCCGGCGAGGGCCGCATGCTCACGCCGATCCCCTTCGACATGGGCCTGGTGATCCTCGGCGATAATCAAGTCGCCGTCGATGCGGTCTGCTGTCGAATCATCGGTGTGGATCCGCTCAGCGTCCCGCACATTCGCTTGGCCTGGGAGCGTGGGTTCGGGCCCGTCGAGCTCGACGAGATCACGCTCGCCGGCGACGTCGATCTCGCGCAGGCCAGGCAGCGCGCGCGCGGGTTCCGGGTCGGGCTGATCCGCGTGGAAGATTACTTCGCCGGGACCAACATTCGCGCCTACGGAGGGCCGCCGCCCCGCGACGCGCGGGACAGCTACTGCTGGGGTGGCTGTCCGGGCGCGCTCGAGGAGGCGATCGAGGTGCTGCGCCTCTACGAGCCCGCTGCGTCGGAGAAGGTCCCAGTCACGCACGTGGTGTTCGGAAAGTGGGATCGCCCGCTCGAGGTCGGACCTGGGGAGAAGGTCATCTTCATGGGCGATTGTGCCGAGTACCGCGGTCCGATCGGCGATCGCGTGATCACGATTCCGAGCCTTTACCGAGATCGCAGCCACAAGCACCCGCTCGACGCCCGCCATCAAGACATCTTCGTCAAGACCTGGACGGTGCACCGCAAGATGAAGAAGTCCGAGCGCTCGGGTGATCCGGTGATCCGCATCGCCGGCTGCCCGGTCAGCGTGGCCGAGCAGGTGCTGACGCTGGTCGAGCTGGGCAAGCTGCCAAACCCCTACCTCGATCCCAAGCTGGCGCCGCCCTTCATCAGCGCGTATCTCTCGTGGCGCACGCGGGCAGCCCTCCAGCGCCTGCTCGGCCAGGCCTACAACCGCCCGGGGCCGAGCCTGCGCGGACAAGCACGGCCCCAGCAGAGCTTGCCTCCCGCAGGTGTGCCGACGCCGCTCGAGCACGCCCGCGCTGAGCTGCCCGAGGGTCACTGAGCGAGAGCAGCCCGCGGCGCTTGTCGGCCGCATCGACGCTCGGGCATACACTCGCGCCAATGCGGACCTCCGCTCGCCGCTCCGCGTGCCTCTGGGCCCTGGTTTGGGCGTCGCCGCTGCTGCTCGCTTGCAACCGCGAGGGGCCGACACCGACCAAGCAGAACGTGACCGAAGAGATGTCGGCGGACTCGCCCGAGCCGCCCGAGTTCGGCGCGCCCGGCACGACGCCCGACTTCCCCAGCCAAACCCTCGAGATCCCCGGGTTCGAGGTCGACGTGCCAGCGGCGTGGAGGGTGCTGCCCGACGGCGACCCGGACTTCGCGATGGCGTTCGACCCGAGCCGCTACTTGGTGAGCTCCTGCGTGCTCGAGCGGCGGCGTCAGGGCATCGGCCCGCTGCCCGAGGGCACGCGACTGATCGACGAGGGCCCGCGTCGGCGCGGCTACATGCGCGGGAGCATGCGCGGGATGATCGAGGAGTTCGCGGACTCCCGCTCACCTGGAGGCTGGGTGGCGCTGCACTGTCGAGCGCGGCGCAGCGACACCAAGACCTGGTCGTACATCGAGCAGGTGTTCGCGTCGATGCGCCCTCATGAGCGGCCGATCGAGGCGCCGTCGAGCTCGCCACGCGTGACCGGGCCGGTGGTCGAGCTGTGCAGCGCGGCCCCGGTCATGCCCGGCCACGTGTGCGCGCGGCGTGACGACGGCTCGGTCTACTGTGGCTCGACCCAGGGCCCGCTCGTGCGCCGGTCGGAGCTTGCGCCGGCGAGCGACATCGGCTGCGCGCGGACGGTCGGCTGCGCGCGAGCCAAGGACACCGGCGAGGTCGCGTGCTGGTACGGCAACGACCCGGCCAAGCCCGTGCCCGCGCTCGCTGGCGCCCGCGAGCTGACCGACGCGTGCGCCATCGATGCCCAAGGCAAGGTCGCGTGCGTGCGTGCGGTCGTCCCGACCGGTACTGGCGACGCGCGCGAGCGCGAGCTCGTCGTCGAGCCGCTCCAGCCGTTCGACAACCCCGCGCTGGGGCCGACCGACGTGCGCGCGCTGATGCCCGGCAGCACCAGCGAGCAGGGCTGCGTGGCCCGGGACGACGGCGCGTGGTGCTGGGATGATCGTCGCGAGCTGCCGGTCCACTTCCGCGTGGCCCCGATCTCCAGCGATGAAGCCAGCGGTCGCATTCGCCACGCGCCCGAGCGGGTGATCGAGATGGCCGAGATCGCTGCGCTCGAGTGGATGGGTCAACGGCTGTGCGCGCGCACGGACCAAGGACCCTGGCACTGCCGCGACTTCGTCGGGCAGGTGTTCGAGGCGCCGAGCTGCGCGACCGACCCGTGCGGCTGCAGCTCGATCGGTGCGACCCGCTTCTCGTGCGAGGATCAGCCCGAGACGCGCATCGATGCGCTGCCCCAAGCTCGCGTGATCGACGTGGTCGCGCGTGCCGAGCCCTGCGTGCTCTCGGCTGACGGCCGGGTGCTCTGCCGCGTCGCCGGGAGCATCGAGACCGCGCCAGTCGAGCTGGTCGAGGCAGCCCCGGCCGTGGACGCGACGGCGCCAGAGAGCGCAGAAGGCCAGCCTGGCGGGGCGCTTGCGCCCTCGAACGAGCGACGCTAAGTCCCGCGCCGTGCTCCGCCTCGGTACGCCCAACACCGCCACCCGAACCCGTCTGCTGCTGCTCGGCTCCGGTGAGCTCGGCAAGGAGGTAGCGATCGAAGCTCAGCGGCTCGGCATCGAGGTGATCGCTTGCGATCGCTACGCGAGCGCGCCCGCGATGCAGATCGCCCACCGCCGCCACGTGCTGCCGATGCTCGACGGCGAGCGCCTGCGGGCGGTGATCGAGGCGGAGCGGCCGGACCTGATCGTCCCGGAGATCGAGGCGATCCACACCGAGACGCTGGTGGCGCTGGAGGACGAGTTCGCCGCGCGCGGCAGCGACACCCTGGTGATCCCGACCGCGCGCGCCGCGCGGCTGACGATGGACCGTGAAGGCATCCGCCGGCTCGCCGCCGAAACGCTGGGCCTGCCCACCTCGCCGTACCGCTTCGTCGACACGCAGGCCGAATACCGCGAGGCGGTGCGTGCCATCGGCCTGCCATGCGTGGTGAAACCGGTGATGTCCTCCTCCGGCAAGGGCCAGAGCACGCTGCGCAGCGAGTCCGACATCGATCCGGCGTGGGAGTACGCGCAGACCGGCGGCCGCGCCGGCGCCGGCCGCTGCATCGTGGAAGGCTTCATCGACTTCGATTACGAGATCACCC
>CBFGLP010000478.1:0-1574 GCA_965649595.1 uncultured Myxococcales bacterium
CCGCCCCGCCACATCTTCTCGAGCGTCAGCAGCAGCGCCTCGGTCGCAGGTCCAGCCTCGCTGTCGCTCGCGCGTGACGACTCCTCGATCCTCGCCTGCGCGAGCAGCAGCTCGAGCACCGGCACGTTGGGGAACTTGGGCGCCCGACCAAAGCCACCCCACTCCGGATCGACGCGTGTCAGCACCCGCTGGACCGCCACGCGCAGCACGTTCGGATCCGCGAGCGAAGGGCCGATCCCCGCCTTCTTCGCCTCCTCGTCCAGCGCGTTCGCGATGTCGGCGAAGCCCTCCATGAACGCCTCGGCCTGCTTCTCCGCCTCGTCGCGCCTGTGCTGCCAGAGATCCGAGAGCGCCGCCAACACGCGGGAGAAGCCTGGGCGTCCGTAGCGATCATCCGGCGGGAAGTAGGTGCCGCCATAGAAGGGCCGCTGGTCCGGGGTGAGGAACACGGTCAGCGGCCAGCCGCCACCTTGGCCCATCAGCGCGACGACCTTTTGATAGATCGCGTCGATGTCGGGCCGCTCCTCGCGGTCGACCTTGATGTTGATGAAGCGCTCGTTCATCAGCGCCGCGATGGCGGGGTCCTCGAACGACTCGTGCGCCATCACGTGGCACCAATGGCAGGCGCTGTATCCGACCGAGAGCAGGATCGGCTTGTCCTCTGCCTTCGCGCGCGCAAGCGCTTCGGGCCCCCACGAGTACCAGTCGACTGGGTTATCTGCGTGCTGGCGAAGATAGGGGCTGGTCGCTTCGGCGAGTCGGTTCTTGGTCGAGGTCGACGCGTCGTTACCGCTGCGTTGCTCGCTCATCCGAGGCAGTGTGGCCGGTCGGATGCAGCGGCGCTGGTTTTCGGTCCAGCGGTCCGCCAGCCAACTCCCTGGCCCCCGTAGGGCTGACCAAGGCAATCCGGCCGATGGCGACCAATTCGCTGCGCCCTTCGGGCTCGGGACGAATGGTGCGTCAGCTCTCGCGCCCATCGATGCTGGGCCTTTGGCCTTGCCGGAAAAGTTGCTATGTTCCGCGGCCCCGGAGAGGTGTCCGAGAGGCCGATGGTGCCAGACTCGAAATCTGGTGTGGCGCAAGTCACCGTGGGTTCGAATCCCACCCTCTCCGCTCGAAAGCTCGCCTGAGCTTCGCTTTCTGACAACGCAATTCAGCCCCCATGGGGCTGACGAAGATAGTTCCCCTACAGACCCGACGACAGAGGTCGCGGGGTCTGTGCCGTCTCGCCGAAGGACCTTCTCTTCGGCCGCGACGGCTTCGAAGTCAGCCCCGATGGGGGCTGATGAAGACGAGTTCGACCCTGGAGAGGTGTCCGAGTGGTCGAAGGTGCATGATTGGAAATCATGTGTGGGGCAACCCACCGCGGGTTCGAATCCCGCCCTCTCCGCCGGCTCGACCGAGCCGCTCATGCCCCGGGTGACGTTTCTCCCCCCAACCCCGCCAGGGCCTGACGGCAGCAACGGTACCGGGGAGAGCGGGTGCTCGGGGCACTTCTATTTTTGATGGAGGAGCGTCGCCGCTCCTCCCCCCGCCGGGCAAAGCCCGTCGGGGACCCCCCTCCTTCACGTCGG
>CBFGLP010000479.1:0-4271 GCA_965649595.1 uncultured Myxococcales bacterium
GGTGAAGCTGACCGACTTCGGCATCGCCAAGTTCGCCGCCACCGCTGGCTGGGTGTCCCGTCCGATCGGCACGCTCCGCTACATGGCTCCGGAGCAGCTGATGGGTTACTACGCCCGGCCCGAGTCCGACGTGTACGCGCTCGGTGTCGTGCTGCACGAGCTGCTCGAGGGCAAGCGATACCTCGGCCAACACAACGCCGAGGAGTTCAAGCGCCAGGTCCTCAGCGGCCCGCCTCCGCCGCTCGAGCGCGACGACGTGCCGCAGTGGCTCGATCAGCTGCGTGTCGGCATGCTCGCCAACGAGGCGACCCAGCGGCCCAGCTCGCGCGCGGCCCTGCAGATGATCCTGCGCAACTCGTCCGCTCTCGCGAGCGCGGGCGAAGAGCTGCGCCAGCTCTACGAGCAAGTGGTCGGTGACTCGCGCTCGGGCTTCACCGAGTTCCTCGAGGCCGTGCGCGACGATCCGAGCGCGCCGATGATCGTGCCCGGCCTCGCGCGAGCGCCCTCGCAGTCGGCCAGCGATGGCGCTGCGGAGGCCAGCGGCGCGCCGACCTGGTGGGGCTCGTCGGCGGAGGAGCCGATCAGCCGCGGGCGGCCGACCGAGTCGCTCCCGCAGACCGAGCTCTTGCCCCCGGCCTTCGATGAGGTGCCCGCACCGACCTCTCCGACGGCGCCGATCTCGGTCACGCAAGCCTCGGTCACGGGCTCGGTGATCGCCGCCCCAGCTCGCTTGCCTGGTGCGCCTACCAGGGGGTCGCGCTTGGTCTGGCTCAGTGCCGCGCTGCTGGGCCTCGTCGTCCTGCTCGGTGGCGCCGCGTTGGTTTGGATCTTCGACGAGCCCGAGCACGAGCACGAGGTCGCCGTCGGCGACCCAGCGCTCGAGCAGCCGGCCGTGGTCGCCGAGGCGCCCGTCGAAGCGAACGAGGTGTCGCCGACTGTCGCCAGCGAGCCAGCAGTCGAGCCCAAGCCCGCGTCTGTCCCGGAGCCCCCACTCGAGCCCAGCCCACAACCCACGATCGAACCCGAGCCGCCAGTCGAGCCCGAGCCGACGGCCGAGCCCAAACCCGAGCCGGAGCCCCCACGCGAGGCCAGCACGCCCAAGCCCAAGCCTGCGCCGGCGCCCAAGATGTCGGTGATCCTCGCAATCGACAAGGTAAAGACCGGCCAGATCAAGCTGCGCAGCAAGGTCCACGCGCACAATGGAATGACCATGCTCTGGCTCGCTCCCGGCCGCTATCCGCTCAGCTGGCGTCGGACCGACAAAGACCCGTGGACCTCCGCGGGCACGCTCGAGATCGCCGACATCGGCACCGACTCCTACAGCGTCACCTTGCGCGAGGGCTCGCACTCGCGTGAGCGAGTCCGGCGGAACAAGTGATGGCCGATCGAGCCACGCAGCGCATGCCCGAGCCTGGCGCCATCGTCGGAGGCGGTCGCTTCGTGATCCACGAGCTGCTCGGTGAAGGCGGCGCCGCGCGGGTGTATCGAGCCGACGATCGAGAGCTCGGTCGTCAGGTCGCGCTCAAGCTCTTGCTCCCCCGCTATCTGGGGCGTCCCGAGCGAGAGCAGCGGCTGATCCTCGAGGCTGCGTTCCTGGGTCGGATCGGCCGCTCGGCGCACGTCGTCGAGCTGGTCGAGGGCGGCCGGCTCGACGACCTCGATGGCTGGCCCTTCGTCGCGACCGAGCTCTTGCTCGGCACGACCCTCACCCGGCAAAAGCTGTTCGAGCGCTCGCGCGCGCTCCCGCTGCGTCGGGTTTGCCTGTTCGCCCGCCAGATCGCCGAGGGTGTACGTGCCTGTCATCGAGCGGGCGTCGTCCACCGCGACGTCACTCCGGCCAACCTCATGGTCTTGCCCGACGAGACCATCGAGGAGGGCAACCGCCTGGTCCTGTTCGACTTCAGCCACGCCGCTTGGGCCGAAGGCCCGCGAGTGCCCGCCGGTCACCCCGATCGCCTCACCCGCGAGCACGAGGTCCCAGGCACGCCCAAGCACATGTCGCCCGAGCAGGCGCGAGTCGAGCCTGCAACTCCAGCCATGGACGTATACGCGTTCGGCGTCGTGCTCTGGGAGCTCGTCACCGGCGAGAACCCCTTCGGTCACGTCCGCGAGCGGCAGGAGTTCATCGACATGCAGCGGCAGGGCTTGCTCGAGTCCCCGCGCATGATGGGCTGGACCTACGAGATCCCCGACTCGCTCGCCGAGCTGGTCAACGCTTGCCTCGAGCGGAGCCCCGAGCAGCGGCCGGACATGAACGGCGTCGTGCGGCAGATCGATCGGCTGCTCGAGTCATTGCAGGTGAGGCCGCCCGTCGAGAGCACGATCAGCATGACGGTGCCCGTTCCGGTCGTGGCCGAGGTCGCCGACGTGCTGGGTGCTTGGGGCAGCCCGCCGCCGGGATCGATCGCCGACGACGACGAGCCGACCAAGCTCCGCGAGCTCGCCTCCGCGACCAACGACGAGGACGAGCCGACCGAGCGCCGGGACCTCGCCGCGCCGACGGCCAACGAAGACGAGCCAACCGAGCGCCGGGACATCGCGTCGCTCATCTCCGCCGCGGGCGAAGCAACCGAGCGTCGTGACCCCGAGAGCGGCGTCGAAGCGCCGACCGAGCGGCGCCACTTCGTCCCGCCGAAGCGACCTGCCTTCGCGCGCGCGGACGCGGCCATGCGCTCGCCCGCGCTGCCCGTGCAGGACGTGGCGAGCGAGCCACCCGCCGATCCCCAGCCCGCCGATCCTGGCCCGATCTCCAGCTCCCCTCGCTGGTGGGTGGTGCCGCTCGTGCTCGTGCTCATGCTCGTGCTCGGCTCGATCGCGTGGATCGCTGGCGATGATCGCTCGAGCCCCGAAGCGAGCGATGAAACCAATGAGCTGGACCGCGCGCCCGAGCTCGTCACCGAGCCTACGCTGGTGAACCGCGAGCCCGAGCCGGTCGTGGAGCTCGAGCCGGTCGTGGAGCCCGAGCCGGTCGTGAAGCCCAAGCCGGTCGTGGAGCCCGAGCCCGTCAGCTCTACCGGGTCCGAACCGGCGCCCGAGCCCGAACCAAAACCCGAGCCTCCACCGCTCGCGACCACGCCCGTCCACGAGCAGCCCGCCTGCGTACAGACCCGCTCCGACGCCGCCGCGGCGCTGAAAGCCGGCCAGTGGACGCGAGCCGACAAGCTGGCCAAGCAGGCCAAGTGTTGGCCCGACACGATCGCGCGCCTGCGGATCCGTGTGCAGGCGCTCGCCCAGGTCGAGCGCTACGACGAATGTGTGAAGGTCGGCGAATACCTCGAGGACAAGGAGATCAAGCGATGGGTCAACATCTGTCGTCGCGCGCAGCCCTGACCTGCACGCTCGTGCTCGCCTTGCTGGTGGCGACCCCGGTGAGCGCCGCGCCGGGGGCCGCCGAGCCCATTCGCGTCGCCGTCGACACCAGCGGGTTGTCCGAGGCGGATGGCCAGCGGATCCGCGAATTCGTGCAGGATCAATTGATCGATGACATCGAGGCCGACGGCTTCACGGTTACCGATCAGAACGTGCCGACCACGCTGCGTGTTCGAATCGAATATCTCGATCAAGAAGATCTCGAATACGCGATTCACTACGACATCCAGCGCGACGACGAACTGTTGACCGACGTGCCTTGGATCGCTTGTGTCACGTGCGTCGACGCGGCGCTGCTACGCAAGATCCAAGAGGGTCTCCCGCCCGCGCTCGAGCGGATCCGCGAGCTGACGCCGAGCGAGGCCGAGCCGGTCGCCGAGCCGCCGAGCGCCGACGAGCCGGCGCCGACAATGCCCGCCGCGATCGGAGGCCTGGGGATCGCGGGCGCCGTCGTGGCTGGGGTCGGGCTCGGCGTGATGATCGGTGGCGGGGTCGAGTATGGCCGCGGGATCGAGTTCGAGGATGCGCCCGACCGGACCCGCACCCGAATCGATCACCAGCTCCCTGGCGGGGTGCTCCTCGGTGTCGGCGGCGCCGCGCTGATCGTCGGCGCCGTGCTGCTCGGTGTCGACCTCGGCAAGCGGGCCAAACAGCGTAAAGCGGTCAGGAATACGTCTGGCCTCGTCGTTCCTCTCCTCGCCCCGGGTACTGTAGGGGTGGGCTTCGTTCGTAACTTCTGATTCTCGAGGCACTCGTCATGTACAAGCACATCTTCCTCGCTGGTTCCGGCCTCGTCCTCGGTCTCGTCCTCGCGTCCTGCCGGACGACCGAGCCGAACCCCGATCATTGTTCCTACGCCGAGGGCGACACGACGTGTGCAGCGCTGTATGGAGCGGATCGGC
>CBFGLP010000480.1:0-2039 GCA_965649595.1 uncultured Myxococcales bacterium
GAGGAGATCTTCGGCCCGGTCATCGCCTGCACCTCGTTCGAGAGCTACGACGACGCGATCCGCATCGCCAACGACACACTCTACGGCCTCGGCGCTGGCGTATGGACCCGCAACATCCAGACGGCCTTCCGCGCCGGTCGGGCGATCCAGGCCGGGCGGGTGTGGACCAACTGCTACCACCTCTACCCAGCCCACGCGGCGTTCGGCGGCTACAAGCAATCGGGCATCGGCCGCGAGAACCACAAGATGATGCTGAGCCACTATCAGCAGGTGAAGAACCTGCTGGTCAGCTATGACGAGAACCCGATGGGGTTCTTCTGAAATGGCCTCGCGCGTCGACGTCAGCGAGGCGGCGGCCGACCTGATTCGCCGCCTCGTCGCCGAGCACGGACCGCTGATGTTTCATCAGAGCGGCGGCTGCTGCGACGGCTCGGCGCCGATGTGCTTTCGCGCCGGCGAGTTCAAGGTCGGCCAACGCGACGTGCTGCTCGGTGAGATCGAGGGCTGCCCGTGGTACATCGGCGGGCAGCAATTCGAATATTGGAAGCATACGCACCTGACCCTCGACGTAGTCCCGGGTCGAGGGGCCGGGTTCTCGCTCGAGTCTCCGCACGGGGTCAGGTTCGTGATCTCGTCGCGGCTGCTGAGCGACGACGAGCTGGCCGAGCTGCCCGAACCGCAGCGCGGACCGGCTTGACTCGGATCCCTGCAATGCAAGAGGGGAAGCCACGCACGTGGCTTCCCCTCTCTCGTTGGTGAGAGCGCCCTACTCCGCGCTCTCGGCTTGGGCCGCGACCCCGTCGCGCACCCGCTGCTGCGCCTGCACGACCGTCAGCGCGGCCATGTGCACGATCGCGTCCACGTTCGAGTCGCGCTCGAGCACGCAGATCGGCTTGGCCATCCCGAGCAGCACCGGCCCGACCGCCGGCACGTTGCCCAATTCGCGCAACAATTTATACGCGACGTTGCCCGCCTCGAGGTTCGGGAAGATCAGCACGTTCGCGGCCTGGCTCAGCCGCGTGAACGGGAAGGTCCGCTTTTGCAGGCCGTAGTCGACCGCCACGTTCGCCTGCATCTCGCCCTCGACCTCGATGTCCGGCCGCCGCTTGTTGAGCAGCTCGACCGCCTTCGCGCTCATGTCGGCCGTGGTCGAGCGGGCCGAGCCGAAATTCGAGTAGCTGAGCATCGCCACCCGCGGGGTCGTGTCGAAGCTGTACTTGGCCTCGTCGGCGACCATCGCCGCGATCTCGGCCAGGACCTCGGCGTCGGTGTCGAGGTTCACGGTCGTGTCGGCGAAGAACAAGATGCCGTTGCGGTGCAGCATCAGGTACATGCCCGCGACCCGGCGCACGCCCGGCGCGAGCCCGATGATCTGCAACGCCGGGCGGATCGTCTCCGGGTACGAATAGTTAATGCCCGAGACCAGGCCGTCGGCGTCGCCGGTCTCGACCATCATCGCGCCGAAGTAATTCGGGCGCCGCATCAGCGAGAGGGCCAGGTGCGCGTCGACACCCTTGCGCTTGCGCCGTTGATGGAAGGTCTCGACGTAGCCAGACAAGCGCGCGTCGGTGCGCGGGTTGACGATGTCGTAGGTGCCCTCGTCGAGCTCGACCGCGTGCCTCTCGATCGCCGCGCGAATCGTGGCCTCGTCGCCGAGCAGGATCGGCCGAGCGACCCGCTCGTCGATCAGGATCCGGCACGCCTCGAGGATCCGCGGATCCTCGCCGTCGGTGAACACCAGGGTCTTGGGATCGCGCTGGGCCATCCGTACGAACCGGCGCAGCACCGCCGTCGAGCCGCCCAGCAAGGTCCGCATGCGCTGGTTGTATTCGGTCTCGTCGTAGGGGATCTGCGCGACGCCGGTCTCGACGGCGGCCCGAGCGACGGCCGGCGCGACCCACTGGATCACGCGCGGATCGAAGGGCTTGGGGATGATGTAGTTGGGGCCGAAGCTGTACGCCTCGCCGTAGGCCTGCACGACCACCTCGGGCACGTCCTTGCGCGCGAGCTCGGCGAGCGCCCGCGCGGCCGCGACCTTC
>CBFGLP010000481.1:0-4127 GCA_965649595.1 uncultured Myxococcales bacterium
TTCGTGGCGCAGCATCGCCTCGGCGTCGGCATCGTCCCGCTTGAGCAGCTTGAAGGCGATCAGGCGATCCAAGACGATGTCGCGGGCGAGGAACACCGCGCCCCATCCTCCTGAGCCGAGGAACTTGAGCATCTCGTACCGCTCGACCACTACGAGCGGCTGCGTACGTTCGGGCCGGATCGCCCGAAACATTCGATTCCTACTGACCTCGTCTTGGAAGAACTCCCAGCGCTCGACGGGCTCCCACGGCTCGTCAACGTCATCGTCGTCATCGCCGTCGCCGAAGTCGTGCACGACGTGGCGAGCATACACCCCAAGGCACCCTGCATGCTTGCCGGTCTCGACCCGGCAGATCTGCCTGGTTCGATCTCTGCCGATGGTGGTGTCCTTCCTGGCAGGTTTTCACTTCGTCTGGACCCGCTACACTCGCCACCGTGGATCTGGAAGATCTGCTGGTTGCGGCCCGGTCAGGTGCCGCACGTGAGGAAGACAGGCTCTTCGATGCCATCCGTCGCCTGCTCCTCGGCCACCTTGCCAGGCATGGGGTCGGCGGCGATGTTGCCGAAGATCTGACCCAAGAGACCATCATCCGGGTGTTCGAGAAGCTCGACAGGTTCGAGCCGACGCACCCAGGCGCTTTCCGCAAGTGGATCCTCGAGATCGCGCGGCGTGTCGCTGCGAACCGCCGTCGCCGCGACGATACCAACAAGACGCGCTGCGCCGATCTCGGCAACGATCCCTCAATGGCGCCGACGGAGCTGAGCCCGCCGAGCAAGCTCTACGTGGCACAGAAGCTCTCGCTGGTGGATCGCAAGAAGGCCGAGCTAAAGGGACCGCTACGCAACGCGCTCGATCATCGCTTGGCTGGTCGAAGCGCTAGGGAAGCCGCGAAGCTCGAAGGCATCGGCGAGCGAGCACTTCGCCAGCGCTCCGCCAAGGCGATCGCGGTGCTTCGCAAGAAGATCGCGCGTGAGTGGCCGTCGCCGATCGACACGCCCACCAACGAAGACACGCCCACATGACGAGACCAACAGGCTTCGGCGGGCGACTTCGCGCGGTCGATTTCGGTGCCGGATCGCGAAGCTCGCGACATCTCGGGCGGTGTCATGCCCGAACCCTCCGCCGAAGTGGTCGCGCAGTTGGCCTGCCGCTGCGCCGTCATCCAAGTCGTTCGCTCGCACCCCGAGTGGTCACTCGGGCAGATCTTCGACCAGCTAGCCCGCACGGATGCCCGCTCCGAGGCGCTACGGAGCGTCACGATCGGCGAGCTACTAGCCCCGGCACGTGAGCGGACGGCCGATCGCCGACGTGAACCAGCAGGCGTGCGGGGTGCCGAGCCGCAGATCGATCTGGTTCGTCTGCGGCGCGCGTCCAAGCTGTTCGGCGAGCGCTTCGACGCGATCGTGCTCGAGGTCATCACCGAGGCGGGGCAGCCCGTGGCCGCGGGCTACATGCGCGCACGAGTCGGCGGGCCGCGGTGGAAGTTGCAGGCATCGTTTCGTCGGCTGGTCGAGGCGGGCAAGCTGGAGCGCTCCGGCGTCACGAGTAGCGTCCGCTACTGGCTCGCGCCGATCCGCGAGGTGTCGGACGCATGAGCGGTCGACGTCGTCGGTCGCTCATGCCCGTGGTCGGCTGGCACGCTCGGAGGATCCGCGAACAAGCTGGGCTCACCCAGGAGCAGGTCGGCCAGCGGTCGCGCTTGTCCGGCGACACGGTTCGGCGGGTCGAGAAGGGCGTCTGTCAGCCTTCGTTGACGACGCTTCACAAGCTGTCGATCGGCCTGGGCGTCTCGCTAACCGAACTGATCGCACGCGTCGAGGGGTCGCGGCGTGGCGATCCAGAGTCGGGCGAACCGCTGCAGCCGGATGATCCGGAGTTGGGTGAGCTGTTCGCCCTCATGCGGGCACATGCGATCCCGACACGTCTGGTGGCGCGACTGGTGCTCGTGCTCGTCCGCGTGGGTGAGGTCTGGCCCGAGTTCCGCGAGTTCATCGAAGCGGAGCGGCAGACTGACGAGCACGCGACAGACGAGACCAGCGAGGCGACGTGATGCGGGCCGAGTCGGAAGAGACCGACGAGCGGCTCGTCGATGGTTGGCGCGTGGGAGATCGCCGGTGCGGCGATGCTCTGGCGCGTCGGTACCACGCGGAGCTGCTGGCTTTCTTCGGACGCCGGGTGGATGCCACGCTCGCAGCCGATCTCACCCAGCGCGTGCTGCTGGCCACGATCGCGCGGGTCGATCGCTTCCACGGACGAGCTTCCTTTCGTCACTACACGTTCTCGATCGCGCGGCTCGTACTCGCGGACCACTTTCGCTATCTGCCGCGCGAGCCGAGTTCGTTGGAAGAAGAGCCGCTCTGCGAACGGATGAGGCTCGATGACACACTCCTCGAGGCGGAGCGGCGAGAGATGTTGGACGACGTGATCGAGGCGATGCCCCAAAACTACGCAGCCGTGCTGCGTCTGCGATTGGCAGGCTACGACAACTTCCAGATCGGAGCGGCGCTGGGGCTCAACTACAACACCGTGCGGAGCCGGCTTTCACGGGCGCAGGCATACGCATGCGAGGCAATGCGACGCGAAAGGCCCCGAACGCTGGCACGCGAGCGAAGCCGACTTTCGCGGGCCCTCGCAGACGGGGAGTGCGGGGCGGATGTCGCTCAGCACGATGCTCGTATCCGCGCGGCCCGGCTGCCGCACGAGACCCGGCCTCGGTCGTGAGCATTCCGGCTCGCGTCGCTCGAGCGCAGAAGTGCCACAGGCCACCGCACGCTTGACCGCCATCGGCGTGGTGTGAAACCGTCGCGGCATGCTGAAGAGGTTCCAACTGTCGTCCATCTTCTTGTTTGCGTTGGCCTGCCAAGGCAACGACGGCGATAACGGAGACGAGGCCGGGAGCTGTGATCCCGGCACACTGAACTGCGAGTGCGCAGAAGGGCAGTTGTGCCTCGGAGATCTCGAGTGCAACGCCGGGATGTGCGTCGCGCCAGAGGAGACAGGAGATCCGAGCGACGGCGATCCGACTGGTGATGGTGACGCGACCGGTGATGGGGACGGCGATCCGACCACCGGAGATGGCGATGGTGATCCGACCACCGGGGACGGAGATGGGGACACGGGCGATGGAGATGGCGACACCGAAGGATGCGCGCCAGGGCTGACCGAGTGCGCGGGTGGGTGCGTCGACCTCATGTCGGACAACAACAACTGTGGAGAGTGCGGGACCGTGTGCAAGATAACTCACGACCTCGGGCAATGCGTCGATGGTCAGTGCGGGAACGTCTATAGCGATTGCCGCGATGCGAACGCCGATTTTGCACCCTGCAGCGAGGTGTGCCAGGACGAAGGATTGGCCTGTGTGGCCCAAGGGTGCGATGGGGGCACATACCTGTGGTACACGGCCTTGGACAGTTGCCAAGGAGTTCTAGATAACAACGGAGGTGCTGATCTCGGTTGCGATTACCCTCAGTCTCAGAGCAGTAACTGGTATCGCTGCTGCTGCGCCCAATAGTGCATTTCTACAGCACTGGTACGAGCCAACCCGAGCATCGGTGGGTGCGAGAAACCTCGATTTCCAGTCAGGTCCATGTGCTCCTCATGTGCTCCAAGCCCGCGGCTCCACCCTCCACTCCCCCACCAGAGACCGACCTAAACGGGACGAAGAAAACCCAATGATCCCGGGGACATGCGACGTAAGATGGCGCCATCGTTGATGTTCTTCGCATGTCCCCGGGCAGGTTCGAATCCTGCCGCGCGCGCTAGCTCGGATCGAGCGCTAGGACCCGGTAGGGAGCCGTTCTTCGATGGCTCCCTTTTTCATGTGCTCCGTATGTGCTCCTGCGTTCGTTGCGCGTGACGACGCTCGAGGTTCTGGATCGCTGCCTTCGCCTGACCGTCGCGCACGTGCATGTATCGAAGCGTCGTCTTGAGGTCCTTGTGCCCGACGAGATCTTGGATGACGTGCGGCGGCACGTCGGTCTCCGCCAACTCGGTCACGAAGGTATGTCGCAGCACGTGGCTCCGGCCATTGCCTTCGATCCCTGCGGCCCGCTCCGCGCTGCTAACCCGAGCGCGGACGCAGGACTGAGTGAGCGGCTCGCCATCGCGTAGGAACACCTGCGGCCGGT
>CBFGLP010000482.1:0-1745 GCA_965649595.1 uncultured Myxococcales bacterium
CCTCGGTGGGCTGGTTCGGGGCTCGCAGTCGTTTGCTGGGCCCCCCAGGGGGGGCCTGTCCCTTGTTCCTGCGTTGGTTAGGGCTAACAACCATCGAGCCACGTCAGCCACAGCCGCATGTCGAGCTCGACTCGATCATAGTCGGGCATCATGTGGCAGCAGAGCCGATAGAACGCCTTGTTGTGGTCGCGCTCGCGCAGGTGGGCGAGCTCGTGCACGACGATCATCCGCAGGAACTCCTCGGGGCCCTGCTTGAAGATGCTGGCCACGCGCAGCTCGTGCTTGGTCTTGAGCTTCGACCCCTGCACCCGAGTCGCGTAGGTGTGCAGGCCGAGCGCGTGGTTCAAGGTCGTGATGTCATCGCTGTAGCCGACCTTGCTCAGCGGCGGCGACGAGGCCATGTGCGCGCGCTTGAGCGCCATGACGTACTCGTAGAGCGCCGGGTTGCTCTGGATCGTGTGCTTGTCGGGGTAGCGCCTCTGAATGACCTCGCCGAGCCGGCCAGCGTCGATCAGGTCGCGGACCTGGTCTTGGAGGTCCTCGGGGTAGTGGGCCAGGTACTTCAAAGCGGGAGGATCATGGGCCCGGTCCGCGATCCTGTCCATGGCGGGGCGCGCGAGCGCTCGGCCTGCGTGCTAGCGTTCGGCCTCCATGTCCGCCGATCCCCGCGACGACTTCTCGCCCTTCGAGGGCTCCGAGCACATGTTCTTCGGCCTCGATGATCCCTTCGGCTACATCCGCCAACACCTCGAGGAGGTGCTGACCTCGCAGGTCCCCTCGACACGGATCAACTCGATCCGCTGCCATGGTGAGCCCAAGTTCCTCACGCTCGGACGCAAGCTCGAGGACGACCCCGACAAGGTCGTGGTCACCTACTGCGCGAGCTGCTTTCAGTGCACGATCGACGTCGAGACCGACGAGCACCGCGAGCAGCTGCCCTCGACCGTGACCTTGTGCCTCGGCGAGATCGATCGCGCCGATGACCAGCGCGCGCAGCTCTTCTTGCACATCTACCACGACGCCGATCCGGCGTTCGAGGAGGACGAGTTTCGGGCGCGATTCCTCGAGTTTCGCTACGGCGCCGAGCAGGACGACGACGAGGACGAGGGCGACGATCCGACCACCTGAGGGGGCTTGCTCCGCGTGGCGGAGCGGCCACAATGGCGCGGCATGAAAGCCTTGGGCAAGCAGGCGAAGGGGCTCCGACTCGAGCGGATGAAGGCGTCGGCCAGCTGGGTCGAGGGTGCCTTCCGCAACATCCACCCGATCCTGCCCAACCTGCGCAGCGGCCCGCTGCCGAGCATCAGCGAGTTCCTCCGCTCGGGCGGCCGCCGAGTCCCACAGTCACCGCTGCGCTCGCTCGACCCACGCGATGGCTGGTCGCGCCCTGCACAGACCGGCCTGCGCGCGACCTGGCTCGGCCACTCGACCGTGCTGATCGAGATCGATGGTGTGCGTGTCCTGACTGATCCGGTCTGGGGCGAGCGGGCGTCACCGCTTCGTCGGCTCGGGCCCAGGCGCTTTCAGCCCGTCCCGATCCCGATCTCCGCGCTGCCGCCGATCGACGCCATCATCGTCTCACACGACCACTACGATCACCTCGACTACCCGACCATCCGCGAGCTAGTCGCCTCGTCGGTGCCCTTCGTGACCTCGCTCGGCGTCGGTGCGCACCTCGAGGCCTGGGGTATCGCGCCCGAGCGGATCATCGAGCTGGACTGGTGGGAGTCGTTCGACCTCCCGCG
>CBFGLP010000483.1:0-2223 GCA_965649595.1 uncultured Myxococcales bacterium
AGTAGGTCGCGACCTCGCACTTCACGTACTGCATCGTGTCGTAGATGCCGAGGCCGGCCGTGACCACGCCGCCGGGCGAGTTGATGTAGAGCCGGATGTCCTTGTCGGGATCCTCGGACTCGAGGAAGAGCAGCTGGGCGATCACCAAGCTCGCTACCCGGTCGTTGATCGGGTCACCGAGGAAGATGATCCGGTCCTTGAGCAGGCGACTGTAGATGTCCCACGAGCGCTCGCCGCGGTGGGTTTGCTCGACGACGAAAGGGATGTTCATCGAGAGCGGGGGATCGATCGAGGGCATTCGTAGGCTCCGTTACAGCCTCTCGTATGGTGACGTCGAGAGAGCTGGCTTGCAAGGGTTGGACGCCCCTTCGGGGCTGACTCGGATCTGAGCGGGGTCGTGCGGAGGTGAAGGCGCCGACGCGAGCAACAGCATACGACTCCGAGGGCCTCGACGTCGTCCGAGGGGGCCCGCCAGCTCGGGCAGGTGGACGCGCACCAGCTCGCGGCAGTACTGGATCCTGGACGTACGATCGAAACTCGTGTTTTGCGATCGACACGCTGCGCGTACGAACGCGAACACGAGCTGGAGGCCGGTCGCCCGCTCGAGTAGGCCTTTCGGCTACCAGAGCGGAGGCCGGCCCCCACTCGGACTGGTGCGCGATCCTGGCTCGCCTAATCGGGCGCTCAGGTCGTGGCCGTCTCGGTGCCCGCCGCGTCGGTGCTCACCTCGTCCTTTGGATCGGGAGCCTCCGTCACCTCGGCCTTGCTCATGAGGAACTCGAGCACGCGGTCCTCGCGAAGCTGTGCGCGCAGCAGCAGAAGCTGGTTGTTCTTCTGCATCGTCGCGCGCAGCCGGGCGGGGTTTTGCCCCTGCGCCTCGGCCATCTGCTTGACCTCCGCCTCGATGTCCTCTTCGCTGACGTCGATCGCTTCCTTCTCGCGGATCGCCTCGAGCAGGAGGAAGGCCTTGACGTTGAAGGTCGCCTGCGGGCGCATGCTCTCGGCCAGGCGCGCCTCATTGGTGCCGATCTGGCGGAGCGTGAGGCCCTGCTGCTGCAGCTGGCGCTTGAACATGTCGACCTGCGCCGCGACCTCGCGGGTCACCAACGAAGGCGCCGGGTCGAAGGGATTGCGCTCGAGCAGCGCCTCGACGAGGCGCTGGCGGGCCTCGCGCTCGGCGGTGGCAGCATCGTCCTCGCGAAGGTCCGCGCGAACCTTCTCCTTGAGCTCCTCGAGCGACTCGGCCTCGCCGGTGTCGCGGGCGAAGTCGTCGTCGAGCGCAGGAATCACCCGCTGGCGGACCTCGCGCAGTGCCACGGTCAGCTTGACCTCTTGGCCACGGTACTGCGCCTTCACGCGCTCCTCCGGCGGCACGAAGGTGATCTCGCGGGTCTGGCCGACCGCCGAGAGCTCGAGATCGGCGAGCGCCTTCGAGAGGCCCGGAACGACCTCGCCGGTCTCCTTGCCGATCTCGACCTGCACGTCCTTGCGGGCGAGCGGGTCGGCGCCGATCGTGCCGTCGAAGTCGAGCGTCCACACGTCGCCGGCCTGGGTCGTCTCGCGCGAGCCAGCCTCGATCGGGCGGATCTCGGTCAGCTCTTCGCGCTTGCGCTCGAGCTCGGCGTCGACCTTGGTCTCGTCGACCACGGCCGGCCGCCGACGAACCGGCACGCCGGTGTAGTCCTTGGGCTCGAGCTTGGGCACGACCTCGAAGCGAGCCTGGTAGGTGAACGCCTCGCCCGGCTCGAGGCTGCTGGATTCGAGCACTGGCTGAGTCAGCGGCGTGGTCTTGTGCTGACCGACCGCGGTCTCGAAGGTCTCTTGCACGAGGTCACGAGCCAGCTCGGCGCGCAGGCTCTTCCCGTACATCTGCTCGATCATCTTGGGCGGCACCTTGCCCGGACGGAAGCCCGGCACGCGAGCCGTCTTGCGGAGCTCGCGGAGCTTGTTGTCGAGGCGGGGGCTGACGTCCGACCAAGGGATGGTCACGCGGACGCGGCACTCGACGGGGGTGATCTGCTCAATCTGGCTTTCCATGGCAGGCGGCTCGCTTCGGAGAAGCGCGCCTATAACAACCCCTGCGAGGTTGCTCAACCCCCCGCAGGCTTCCTCGAGCCCCCGCAGGCTCAGTGCACTCTGCCACGCACGGCTGCTTCGCAGCCGCGAGGTCGCTGCGCGTCCTCGGTGGGCTGGTTCCGGGTTCGCAGGCGTCCGTCTGGCCCC
>CBFGLP010000484.1:0-7392 GCA_965649595.1 uncultured Myxococcales bacterium
GTCACCTCGACCGACTCGGACAGGTACACGTGCCACTGATCGCACACCCGCTCGCGCTCCTGGGCATGCAAGGTTCGGGCATAGGCGCCCCGCAACTGCGCGACCAGCCCGGCGCGCTCGGCCACCATGTCCTGCTCGGTCGCCGCGATCCGTTGCTCTGCCGCCTTGCTGCGCAGCAAACGATGACCCGAGAGGTCGAAGCTCTGCGACACGACCACGTAGTCCTCGCCTTGGGGACTCGGCGTCATGATCTGCTCGCGCGTGTACTGCACCTGAGGGTTGGGCCATCGACGTACCGCGAGCCGATCCGCGGCCGCATGATCGACCGAGGCATCTTGGCGATCGACGAGGTCGGGGTTGCGAAGCGCAGCATCAACCAATGCCGCTTCGGTCACCACGTCTGCCCCCTGCCTGCCGGGCTCGGCGGCGCGAGCCGGACCCGCCCCGAGCATGAGCAGTCCGAGCGACACCCACAGGCTCCACCGAGGCGTGTCTTTCGGGCGCGACGACGAGTTGGTTGCTCGCGGGCCGCAAACGAGGTCGGGCGCTGGCACGAGCGGCACCCTCGCACACCCATGTCCTCCCGTTCCTGAGCCCAGCCTGAGAATCTTCTCAGACTTCTCTTGGCTAGGATGAGCCCATGAGCCAACAAGTGCGCGGGGCTCTCTTCGGCCTCGGTGCCGCAGCCCTCTTCGGGCTCTCGGCGCCCATCGCCAAGCTGCTTCTGGGCGCCGTGCCTGCCGTGCTGCTCGCTGGGCTCCTCTACCTCGGCGCAGCGCTCGGACTCTGGCTCCACCGGCTAGTACGCCCCGTCACGAAGGAAGCGAGCCTCGGACGCGGCGATGTTCCGCGACTCGCCGGTGTCGTCCTGCTGGGCGGCCTCGTTGGCCCCGTGCTCATGCTCTTGGGCCTCGAGCGCGTCACGGCGCTGTCCGGCTCCTTGCTGCTCAACCTCGAGGCGCCCTTCACGGTGCTGCTCGCGGTCGTGTTCTTTCGCGAACATCTCGGACGCTTCGCCGCGCTCGCAGTCGCGCTCATCGTCGGCGGCGCAGCCGTGCTCGAGCTCGAACCGGGAGCGCTCGGTGCAGACACCTCGGGCGTGGTCTTGCTCGCACTCGCCTGCGCGTGTTGGGCGATCGACAACAACCTCACCCAGCGACTGTCGCTTCGCGATCCCTTCGCCATCGTACAGGTGAAGACCCTCGTCGCCGGGGTGGTCAACACCGCGCTCGGCCTGGCCATGGTGCGAGGCGAGCTTCCTGGGGCCGCCGCTGTCACTGGCGCGCTCGTGCTCGGAAGCCTGAGCTACGGCGTCAGCGTGGTGCTCGACACCTATGCGCTGCGCCTCGTCGGTGCCGCGCGGGAAGCCGCCTACTTCGCGACCGCACCCTTCGTCGGTGCGCTCGCGTCTGTGGCGATCGTCGGCGACACGCTTCGATGGCGCGAGGCGATCGCCATGGTAGCGATGGCGGCTGGTGTCGCCGCGCTGCTCCGCGAGCGACACGGACACGTCCATGAGCACGAGCCGCTCGAGCACGAGCACCTTCACGAGCACGACGAACACCACCAGCACCTGCATGGTCCGAACGATCCAGCCGGAGAGCCGCACAGCCATGTTCATCGCCACGACCGGCTCGTTCACGACCATCTCCACGTGCCCGACGTGCACCATCGGCACGAGCATTGACGGGGGTCACTGGTGGGCTGCTAAACCTCGCCGGGGCTGCTCTCGACCGCCCACGCGACGATGTCGTCGACGACCTCGGGCGAGAATTCCGTCGTGTGTCCCGGCGGATCATCGATTATGTGTACGAACGCGTGAGTGAGATCGGGGTGGATGTACAAATCTGCATCGACCACTCCGGCGTCGACCCACGCTCGGAATCGATTGTAATGATCGGGACCCACGTTGAAGTCGAGGCCTCCGAAATGAGCGGAGAGCGATCCGTCGAGCGCCGCGATTTCACTGGGGAACGCGTCTAGCAGGGCGATCCAGTCGAGCCATTGCTCGACCGTCGCCCCCAGGTAATGCGCGTGTGGATAGGTTCCGGCGATGATCGCATCAATCGTGGTGCGGATGGCCTCAGCCTCGGCGCGAAGCTGCTCGATGATGGGATCGCCCGGAGAGTTGGCCTCGAGCCAATCCGCCAGATCGTCATACTGTCCGGCCATGGTGTCTCGGAGCGACAAGGTCGGACCAGCGAGCATCACCCCAGCGTGAACAACCTCTTCCTGGTTGATGAGCATCGGGACGAATGTCCCACCTTCGCTGTGGCCAATGACGATGACGTCGTCGGCGACATCCGGCTCGGCGGCCAGCGTCTGCGCGGCGACGCGTGCATCCTCGAGGAAGTCCGTTACCAACATCGTGTCGACATCTGGGTAATCGTATATCGAGTGCCTGCACTCCGGTTTGACCTCGACGAAGCAGCTGCGCTTGTCGTAGGAGAGCACGGCGAAGCCACGCGCGGCGAGCTGCTCCGCGAGTGAGGCGTAGACGGGAATCGGCTCCGCATAGACGACGCCCAGGTGGCCCTCTATGAGCCCGGCACGTCCGTTCGGCCCGCTGCCATGCATGATGACCACGCCTGGCGGCAAATAGTCCGGCTCGGTCGCCGAGGGCATCCAGAGCGTGCCCTCGATCCTCCAACCTGCGCGCTCGAACGCGAAGTCACGGGTTGCAACACTCGCGATTTGCACGGCCTCGCAGCGGTCCTCGACCAGCACCTCCAATCGTCGACATCGTGGGGCCGGATCTTCCTCCTCCTCGGGAGCCGGGGTGGTACAGGCTAAGAGCAGAGGCACGAGCGAGCACGTTCGACGCAGAGTCATTGCAGGTGACCTTTCGGCACGGCTTTGGGGCCCGAAGAGGACACCCAACCGAGAGCATTCTCGATTGTCGTCAGATAGGGCTCCGACTCCGGCTCGGAACTCGCGGCATCGAGCACACGAGATCATCGACAATGTGCGCCAGGTGGCGCCATTGGCGGGATCCCAGGCTCGCTCGTCAGGGCTTCGTCAGCCCATCCGGGCTGACGGGCTCGAGCGCTACTCGATCGTGGTCGAGACCGGCACCCCATAGTGAGCCAGCATCCCGCGATCATAGGGCTCGCTGACCACCACGCCGCCGACCGCCCAGATGTCCCCCTCGGGATCGACGTAGGCCGAGTGGTAGTCCCACAAGCTGCTCGGGGTGTCCGAGACCTCGGACCAGGCCCCGTCGCGCCGCTCCCAGATGCTGCCTTGGATACCCACCGCGACCGCGCTGCCATCCGGCGAGACCCACACGCCGTTGAGCTGAGGGACACCCGCGGGGGTCTCGTCGACCCACTGCTGCCCATCCCAGGACACGATCAGACCGTCGATGTAGCCGCCGACGGCGACGATGTGCTCGCCCGCGCCGTGCACGGTGAACAGGCGCCGGCCAGTGGGGATCGGCACCGTCGACCACGCCCCGCCCGTGTAACGCAGCCCCACGCCGCCGAGCCCGACGACCCACAGCTCGTCGCCGCTCGACCCCCACACCTTGAACAGCGATCCAGCGGCGGCGTCATTGGCCATCGTCGTCGCGCTCGCGTCCTCGGTCCACGCCGCGCCGTCCCAGTGCCAGACCACGCCCGTGTTGGCCTGCACGTCGCCACCGACCGCCCACACGTCGTCGCTGGCGAAGGGCTGAATGCCGAAGATCGTCACGGTGTCCGCGGGCGTGGGCGTGCGCTCGATCGTCGAGGTGGCGCGATCGTGGCGGAGGATCAGCCCGCCCTCGCCGGACATCCACACCTGCTCGGCGTTGCCCGAGACCCACCAGAGGTTGCCCGACTCGCCGGTAGCCATCCGCGTCCAGCCCTCACCGTCGAAGTGGAGCACCATCGGACCGTCGCCCGCGTCGGCACCGACCGCATAGATGTCGTCGTGCCCCGAGCCCCACAGCGAGAGCAGCGCTGGGTCGAGATCCTCGAACACGAACGACCAGCCCGGACCATCGTCGGGATCGGGCTCGCAGGCGAGCATGGGAGCGACGAGCAGGCTCGCGAGCGCGAGCGTTCCGAAGGGGCGGAGCAAGGCAGACATCGGCAGGGATGATAGCGCTCGGGTGGTCGCTCAGCAGCGGAGCTGGCCAACCTCCCAGCGAACGCATCGCTCGACCGACTCGGCGTAGGACAGCGCGTAGTACAAGAACGTCTCGCCGAGGTTGGCCGGGTGCAGGCCCCTCGCGTCGACCCGGTAGGCCCGCGAGTGCGCACGCAGACCACCGGCCAAGAGCATGTCGCCCCAGTGCCGACGGCCCGCGATCACCTCCCAGAGCATGGTCGCGGCCGCGACGTCGTAGGCATCCCAGCCCGGATCGACGCCCTCGCGCAGCTCACAGGCCTGTCGATCGACGACCAAGGTCCGCGCGATCCGGCTCTCGTCCGCAAACACGACCTCGATCGCGAAGCGCAGCGGATCGTCGACCCCGAACTGCGGGTAGTGGGCGACGAGGGCGTCGGCCAGCTCGTGCTCCAGCCAACGAACAATGTCCGCGCGCATCGTCTCGATCGACTCGGGCGGTCCGAGGAACAGCCCGACGTCGCGCACCGCCGGGATCTCGATCGGTCGATAGTCGCGCCCGGGTCCTCCCGCGAGCCGCTCGATCAACCCAGAGCCGCCTTCCAGCTCGACCTCGACCCGACCACCCCGCAGCCGATATCGAGCCCCGAGCCGCGAGGGCAGCACGTGCGCGCTGGGGCAGCTCCGGGCGGCATCTCGCACGAAGCGCTCCTCCTCGACCGGACACACGATCTGGTTGAGCCAGGCGTAGGGCTCGGCGTGAACGGTGCCGGCCGAGGCCGGGACGATCGCCGCTGGCTCGATCGCCGCGAGGCGCCGGAGCAGGTCGGCATACGCCCGCTTGGGGAACGCGACCGCGTGCCCGAGCTGGGCGGCGATCTCGAGCATCGGCTGCCACTGGACCAACGCGAGATCGATCCGCTCGCGCCCGAGCGCGGCGAGACCCGCTCGCGCGACCGCCCGCACGTGGGCGAGGTCGCGAAACACGGTGTCGACCTGGTTCCAGACCACCCCCTCGTCGCTCGCTACCATCACCCCCCACTCGTCCCGCGACGCCGACTCGCTGGTCACGAAGCGCAGGCCGTCGAGCTCGACCTGCTGCCCCGGGGGAACCACCTGCACCGAGGAGAACCCGAGCTCGCGCGCCGTCCAGGCGATCAGCTCGTCGGGCGTCACGACCACGCTCTCGCGGTCGAGCGCGGCCAGCTTGGCGAGGCTCCGAACGTCGAAGTGATCCGGATGGCGGTGCGAGATCAAGATGAAGTCGGGCCGCAGCGTCTCGGCCCGCAGCCGCCGCCGCGGGGTCACCTCGAACACACCGCCGTGGTGATCGACCTCGATCAGCGGATCACAGACCAGCCGCAGCCCGGCGGCTTCGACCAGCCATCCCGCGTGTCCGAGCGAGGTCCAGTCCACGGCGGCGAACATACTCGATCCGAGCCAGCGCACGAGCGCGCAGACCATGCGATACTCCGGCCGTGGTTCGCCCACGCCGCTACGCCCTCGCCGTCGAGCTCACCAGCCACTGCAACCAGCGCTGCAGCTACTGCTACAACGACTGGCGCGGTGACAACGGGCGCAGCGTGGGCGCCCTGCCCAGCGCCGAGCTGCTGCCCTTGCTCGATCGGATCCTGACCGAGGTCGAGTTCGATCACGTGACGCTGACCGGCGGCGAGCCGCTCGCCCGCGCCGACTTCTTCTCGGTCATGGAGCTGCTGCGTCGCCACCAGACCGACGCGTTCATCATCTCCAACGGCGGCCTGATCCGCGACGAGCTGGCCGCCAAGCTGGCCCAGTACCGGATCCGCGGCATCCAGGTCACGCTCAACTCCACGCGCGCCGAGCAGCACGACGCGGTCGTCGGCGGCAAGCACTTCGACGCCACGATCGAAGGCGTACGCGCGCTGCGGGCCCAGGGCGTGCCGGTCGTCGGATCGATCGTTGTCAGCCGCAAGAACGCGGCCGAGGTCGGCGACATCCTCGAGCTGTGGCGCTCGCTCGGGGTCGAGACCGTCGCGCTCAGCCGCTTCTCCCCGGCTGGCTACGCGGCCCAGCACGTCGCCGAGCTGCTGCCCTCGCGCAGCGACATGATCCGCGCGCTCGAGGCCGCCGAGCGGATGGGCCAGGCCGGCATGGATCTGCAGGTGACCTTGCCGGTGCCGCCCTGCGTGATCGACCACGCCGACTACCCGCACGTCGCGTTCGGCTCGTGCCCGATCGGGACCGAGATGCAGGAGTTCGCGCTCGGCCCCCGCGGCGAGCTGCGCTCGTGCACGCTGCACACCGAGGTGCTCGGCGACGCCAAGATCCGCTCGGCGGCCGAGCTGGTCGAGTCGCCCGCGCTCGCGGCTTATCGCGACGTGACTCCCGAGTTCTGTGCCCCCTGCCCGCACCGCCGCGAGTGCCTCGGTGGCTGCGGGGCCGCGGCCGTGTCGGTGCTCGGCGAGCGCGGGGTCGATCCCTTCGTCGCGCAGCACGTCGATGACCGCTTCGCTGCCCGCCTGCAGCGCGAGCGCACCCGCCTGCCGGTGGTCGCGTGAGCGAGCCGGTCCGCGTGCTGCTCTTGTGGCCGGGCGCCGACGCGGGCGCGGGTGGCAACTTTGGTGTGCCCCAGCTGGTCCTGCTCGGCACCTACGCGCAGCAAAAGACCGGGGCGAGGGTCGACATCCGCGATCTCGAGTTCGAGCGGGGTCGTGGCCCGATCTCGCTGCCCAAGCTGCTCGCCGGCGACGACGGGCGCGGCTACGACGTCATCGCGATCAGCATCTACTCGTCGTTCGACCACCTCAAGTGCACGGCGATCGCCGAGCTGGCCCGCTCGCTCTACCCCGACGCCGTGCTGATGGTCGGTGGCTACCACCCATCCGCGCGGCCGCTCGACTACGTCCGCGATGGCTCGCCCTTCGACGTGTGCGTGATCGGTGAGGGCGAGCAGCCGCTCGTCCAGGTGATCGAGTCGGTCCAAGGCGGCGCGCCGATACGCGGCCCGATCGCGCTGGGCCCGATCGCAATCGACGACCTCGACAGCCTCCCGCCCTCGGACTGGAGCTTGCTCTCGCGCTACCGCGAGGTCGCGCCCAAGCTCGCCACCCAGGCCCAGGTCTACCTCTCGCGCGGCTGCCCCTTCGACTGTGCGTTCTGCATGGAGCGGGCCAAGCGGGAGGTCTCGTGGCGGCCGCTCTCGATCGAGCGGGCGCTCGCCGAGGTCGAGTCGCTGCACCGCTTCCTCGATCTGCGCGGCTGGACGGTCTACTTCGGCGACGCGCTCTTCGGCATGCGCAAGAGCTGGCGGCGGGAGTTCTTGGAGGGGCTCGCGCGGCTGGAGCTGCCGGTCGAGAAGTT
>CBFGLP010000485.1:0-7172 GCA_965649595.1 uncultured Myxococcales bacterium
TCCAGGTTAACTGCTCGCCGTACCGAGACATCGATGGAGTCAGCGGCGGTCGGCGATTTGAATGGGAAATCACCCGTTCGAACGTCGGTCGTCGAAATGGCGACCATCCCTCAGCCAAACGCACGATCAGAGGACCCCCGAGATGGCTATTGTCAAGAAGAGCAAGGAAAACACCGATCTTCTCCTTCAGCAATTGATGGATGACATCGATCGCCTGCGGGAGATCTCCATGGGAATGGGCATGGGCATGTGGACCATGCCGCAAGAAGAGCTGGCCACGCGGGTCGCTGGCGAGAAGACCCCGGGCCCCTACATCTACGCGCAATCGTGGACTAGCAGCGCGCGTCCGGGCACGAACGTTCGTTGTGCGGTGTACGTCGCCAACCCCGACGCGATGTCGATCTACCCGATCTTCATGACGATGTTCTTCGGCCTGGGCAACTTCCTGCCGATCGGCGAGGCCTGGATCGGCCGGGACAAGCGCTTCAGCGAGATCTCGACGGCGCGCCAGATGATGCCGGGCATGTCGACGCGCGTGTTCAACTTCCAGTTCCGCGTGCCCAACGTGCCCGAGGGCAACTATCTCGGTAACTCGGTGCTGTGGAAGGCCGAGTGGCACGACACCGGGATCCACTACGATCGCGGCTTCTTCGACGTCTACATCGACAGCCAGTCGCCTTTCACCGGGGTTCCGCCGATGCAGGGCGATCCGATGTCCGGCGCGGTTTGAGGCCACGAATCCGCCAGAGCTCGGCCGCCGGACTAAGCCCGTCGATCGAGCTCTGCTCGCGCTCGCTCGACCAAGCGCTGCACGTCGGCACGCAGCGACTCGGCCAGATCGGCGGTCCGGCCCGTCGCCGGCCGTGGCTGTCCGACGACCATGACCACGGGCGTGCGCGGGCGAGCGGCGACCGCCTTGGCGTGGTCGAGGAAGCTGTCTTCGACGTATTCGTAGCCGTGCGGATACGCGAGCCCGACCGGTAACAATTCGACATCGAGCCCGCGACAGGCCGCGAACGCGCCGGCGTTGAAGGGCCGCACGTCGTCGCCCGAGAAGGTCGTCCCCTCGGGGAATACGGTGATCGTGCGGCCGCGCTGCAGGTGATCGCGGATCGCTCGAATCGCCTGGGCGCCGCTGCGGCTCGAGTCGCGATCGACGAAGATCGTCTGGGCTTTTTGGGCCGCGAGCCCGAGCAGCGGCCAGTGCTCGAGATCGGCGCGGCTGAGCACCGAGCCGCCAAAGTGAGTGAGCAGGACCGGGATGTCGAGCGCCGAGCGATGGTTGGCGACGACCAGCCGGGCGCCGCGGGCTGCTGGCGGCAGACCTGGCACGATCGTCAGATCGACGCCGAGCATGCGCAGCAGCCCGCCCGTCCAGGTCCGCATATAGCGATCGAAGATCGCCTCTTGCCGAGCTCCGCCCGCGAGCTTGCGGTCGAGGGCCTTGTGCGCCTCGACCCCGGCCAGCATCACCGCGGTCCAGCCGGCGGTGCCGGCCGCCCGCGTGGGTCGAAGCAGGGTCGCGCGCAGGTCGATCATCCCGGCGGACGGTAGCAAAGTCCTGCCTACGAGCCGACTACCTGGACCTCGTCGACGTCCAGGTAAATCGCGACCTCGTCGTTCTTGATGCTCACCTCGCACCCTTGGCAGGTATAGAACGCCGAGTACCCCGCCCCGAACACCTCGGCCGCGACCGCAGCCGCGCTCGACTCGTCGACGAAGAGCAGCTCGAGCCCGTCCCAAGCGAAGGGATAGCTGAGCACCACGCCGCCGCAGGCGGCCGCCTCCGCCTGGGCTCGCTGGAGGCACGCGGTTAGTAGGGGCCCGAGCTGGCCCTGCGGCGGTCGCCGCTCCCACCAGCGGTCGTCGGTCGGCGAGACGAAGTAGAGCCGCGCCATGCTCTGGCTCTGTCGGCCGGTGTACCAGGTCGGGTGCCCAGGGACCGGCTCGAGCTCGCCGGTCAGCCTCTGATCGAACTCGCAGGAGTGTGCCTGCCAAGCGCATTTGCGGTCGGTGGTCATGAGCTCACTTCAGGGAGGACAAGACGAACGCGATCGTGGCTATGATTGCAATCGTGATCACGACGGCCAGCACGATTTTGGCGGTGCTGTAGGGGCGCTCACCGCTGACCTCGCCGGTCCGGGCGTTGACGACGAAGCGATAGACCTTGTCATTGTAGCGGAAGCTCGAGATCCATAGCGGGAGCATGAAGAGCTTGAACGCGACGTTGCGGTGGTCGGCGTCGAAGTGATCGATCCTCTGATCGTCACCGCCGATGTCCCGCTCGATGGTCCGCTTGATCTCCGGCACCATCTTGTTCTTGGCCAGGTCGAAGCCCTCGCGCAGGTCGACCGCGGCCCGCTCGGCCATGAAGCCCGACAAGAACGCGGGATCGAAGCCGCGCAGGTCGGCGAGGTCCCAGGGCTCGAGCGCGTCGACCAGCGAGTGCGGCAGCGACTTGGACGCGCAGACCATCACGTCGTCGAACTCGACCCGAACGTGCCCGCTGCAAGGAGTCCAGTGGGTCTTTGTGACCTCGCGGGTCTGGGTCTTGCCCTCGGAGTCGGTATAGGTCTCGGTCGTCTTGTAGTGCGTGCCTCGCTGGCCGCGGTAGTCGACCAAGGCCAGCGCGTCGTAGGTGTAGTAGGGCAGGTAGACGCCGTCGAGCTTGGCTCGCTGAGCTCGCAGCGCGAGATCGCTGGGCGCGAACCACCGGCTCGTGACCCAGGCCTTGAACTTCTCGCCTGCCGCGCGACCGTCGATCTTGAAGGGCAGCAGGCTCTCGGGCACCAGCGTCTCGTTGTCCTGCTGGATCTCGACGACCAGCGGCGAGTCGCAAAAGGGACACGAGGTCGCGTGGCCGGTCACCAGGGTGATCGCGCCACAGCCCTTGCACTCGATCTCGTGCCCACCAGTGGCGAGCGTGCTCGCCGGACGCCGGGCGAGCCGTGCCAACGCGTCCTCGAACGAGTGCTCGACGACGGGCTTGGCCGGGCCGCCGATCTGCTGCTCGGCGCCGCAGTAGGGGCAGCGCAGCGAGGTGCTGCCGGGAGCGAAGTGCAGGTTGGCACCGCACGACTGGCAGGGAAATTCTTGCTGGGCCGCGCTGGCCCGCGCCGGGTCGCTCGCGTTCACTGGCCGAGGGTACACGCGTGGTCTCGCGCCGACTATCTGGATCGTGGGACGTCGAGACCGGGTGGGTCGAAATCAGGCGCTCGTTCGCCCCGGTCGAGGTCGCGGCGAGGAGCCGCACGAGCCGTCCAACAGGGCGAGCACCGAACTCGGCTCGGGACTGTGTTAGGCAACGCTGCATGGACGACCTCGCGTACTTCCCTCAGGGGACCGAGACCTTCGTCGGCTGCCTGTTCTCGGGCCTGCGCATGCGTTGGTACGAGCGCGGTCCGGCCGAGGGGCAAGGGAGCACCTCGGGCCGGCAGCGAGCCCAGACGGTGCTCTGCCTGCACGGGTTCCCCGAGCTCGCGGTCAGCTGGCGGGAGCAGCTCGCCGGGCTCGGCGACACCTATCGGGTGGTCGCGCCCGACATGCGTGGGTACGGCGGGACCGATGCCCCCGCGCGCGTGCGCGACTACGACATGGACCTGTTGGTCAACGACGTCGTCGAGCTGATCGATGCGCTCGGCGTCGACAAGGTCCACCTGGTCGGCCACGACTGGGGCGGGGCGATCGCTTGGGAGGTCGCGCAGCGCCACCCCGATCGCCTGCACACGCTCGCGGTCTGCAACTGCCCGCCCATGCAGATCATGGTCAAGCAGCTGTTCACTCGCGTCGAGCAGCTCAAGCGCAGCTGGTACTTCTTCTTCTTTCAGCTGCCGGGTGTGCCCGAGCGGCAGCTGACCCGCGATCCCGAGGGCGCAGTCCGACAGATCTTCTACAAGACCGCGCGCAACCCCGAGCCCTTCACGCACGAGCGGCTCGAGCCCTACGTTCGGCAGATCCGCGAGCGAGGCCTGCCGGGCCTCAACTACTACCGGGCCGCGGTGCGCAAGCTCCCGCTGGGTCGTCGCCTCCAGCGGATCAGCGTGCCGACCCGCCTGATCTGGGGCCTGCGTGACCACGCGCTCGGGCCTTGGTTCGCCGACCCGAGCCTCTATCAGAGCTTCGTCGAGAGCTTCGATCGCGTGCTGATCGAAGAGGCCGGGCACTGGGTTCAGCAGGAGGCGCCCGACGAGGTCAACCGAGCGCTGCGCGAGCACTTCCAGCGGGTTCCTCCGGTCGAGGGCGCATGAACGAGCCAGTCTTGGTGATCGGTGCCGGGCGGATCGGCCTCGCGCTGCACGAGCGAGCGTCGACGCAGTTCGGCCTGATCGATCGCACGCATGGGTGGGAGCGCGTGAGCGAGGGCGGTCGAGAGGCGCTCCTCGTCGCCGTGCGCAACGACGATCTCGCGGCCGTGGTCGCCCGGATCCCGAGCTCGCGCCGCGGCGATCTGGTGTTCGTGCAAAACGGCATGCTGCGCCCCTGGCTGATCGAGCGAGGCCTCGACCATGCCACGCGAGGGCTCTTGTTCATGGCGGTGGCCAAGCGCGGCGATCCGATCCAGCCAGGCGGCGTCAGCCCCTTTTGTGGTCCCCGGGCAGCCGACGTCGTCGCTGCGTTTGCTGCGGCCGAGCTGCCCGCCGAGGTCGTGCCGCCCGAGGCGTTCGCGGCCATCGAGCTGGAGAAATTGATCTGGAACTGCGCGTTCGGTCTGCTCTGCGAAGCGCACGCGTGCAGCGTCGGCGAGGTCGTCGAGCGTCACGCCGACGAGCTGCGGGCCCTGGTCGCGGAGCTGCTTGCGATCGGACAGCCGAGCTTCTCGATCAGCCTCGAGCTCGAGCCCTTGCTCGCGCGCTTGAGCACCTACAGCCGCTCGATCCCCGATTATCGCGGCGCGGTGAAAGAGTGGCATTGGCGCAATGGCTACTTCGTGCTCGCGGCCGCCGAGCGAGGCATCGCCACGCCCGTACACGATCGCCTGCTCGCGGCCGTGGGTCGGCGCTGAGCGTCTGAGCATCTGCGCACGGTCGCTGGCTTTCGATGTCGGATCCGCTAGCGCCGCCGTGCGCGATCGGAGACCCATGCCTGGCTCCGGGCTCCGCGAATGGCAGCCCGAACCTGCTAGCTCGCGACGTGATGCTGCACAGGCGCCACGCCTTGCCGGTCGTGGCGAAAACCAGCAACCTTGCCGACCCGTCGTGCACGTGGCCCGACGCGACGGCTGAACGGATGGACTCACCCGACGCCCGGCTTTGGACGCTCGACAACCTCGCCACCGAAAAGGTGTGGGAGGGTCGACCCGCGATCTTCGAGCACATCCGAGCCATCCAAGACGCGAGGACAGCCGCGAGGACCGAGGCGCGGACAGAGGGCCGCAGCGAGCCCATCGATCTGCCCGACGACGAGCGACATCGCAGCAGCGGCGGGATGCGCTGGGCTGCGGGCGCGCTCGATGGCGTGATGGGCCACCACGCCGTGGCCGAGGACGAGCGGCTGCGGGCCAAGCAGATCGTCAAGGCGCTGCGTGACCTGCTCGCCGACGCGACGCCCGAGAACCTCGCCCACCTCTCGCGCCTGCTCGTGCGCGGGCCGGTGCTCGGCGTGCTCGACGAGGTCCTGGCCGAGCTGGTCGCGGCGGGGGATCTCGATCCCGATCGCTTCCACGCGCTCGCGATGCTGCTGGTCCAGCGCGCGCCCGATCGCGAGATCGTCAAGCTCGGCATCAGCATGCTGGGCGTGCTGGTCGGCGCCGACGAGCGCGAGACCTTGCTGACCATCGGCAGCCACGAGGAGTTCACGCTCTACGCCGCGGTCGCGCTGGCCGGCACGCTCGACGACCCCGACCGCGCGCTGTGGAGCCTGGCCAAGCGCGTGCGCGGGTGGGGCCGCATTCACGCGGTCGAGCGCTTGGGTGAGACCCACGATCCCGAGATCAAGGGCTGGCTCTTGCGCGAGGGCTACTCCAACGACGTGATGGACGAGTACCTCGCCCACACCTGCGCGGTCACCGGTGACCTCGCGGGCGCGCTCGAGGCCGACATCATCGATGAGGCGCTGCTCGACGGCGCCGCGGGGATCCTCGCCGCGCTGCTCAACGGCGGCCCGGCCGAGGACATCGAGGACTACGCCGATGCCCCGCGCGCGGCCGAGGCCTACCTGCGTCACCTCGTCCGCCGACCCGAGCATCGACCGCTCGATCTGCGTCATCTCTTGGTCGCCGAGCAGCTGCGCGAGTTCATCGGGCCCGCCCGCGACGAGCTCGAGGACGACGAGACCCTGCGCGAGCTCGGCTGGGACGTCGACCTGCGCGCGCGCGTGCTCGACATGTGCGAGCGAGTGGCCGCGCGGCCCGAGTGGCCGGCGCTGGTTCACGAGGGGCTCGAGGCTGAGGACCTGACCCGCTTTCATCAGGCCGACGCGGCCGCGCAGCTGCTCGGGATCGATCCCTGGCCGCAGCACGTGAAGCGGATCCGGCAGAACCCGCGCAGCTCGCCCTCGTGGTTCCGGCTCGCGCAAGCCGAGGAGCCCGAGCGCTTCGAGCAGGTGCTCGAGCTCGCGCGCGAGCTGCTGCCCTTGGACGAGATCGCCAGCGGGCCGGCCGAAGAGACCGGGTTCGGGCCCGAGTTCGACGTGCACGACACCTTGCTGGTGATCGTGCACGGCTTGGTCGACAAGCCGGGGATGGGCGTGGATCTGATCGCGGTGGCGCTGCGATCTCCGGTGCTGCGGGTGCGGCGTGGGGCGCTGCGGGTGCTCGCGGCGTGGGGCGAGCAAGGGCGCAGCGAGGGGCGGGAGCTGCTCGAGAAGGCGGTCGAGGACGAGCCGAGCGCGGACATGGTGGCGGATATTCGCAAGGTGTTGGCGGGGCAGCGGATTGATTGAAATCGAGTCGGGGATCGAACATCGGGAGATCGTGCTGCCGTGGTGTGAATGGATCGAGATATTGTTGGCCATTTTGTTTGTCGTGATGGAGGAGCTTGAATTGTCAATGACCGATCTCTATTTGTCTGTGTGTAATTTAGTCCCTGTGCTCGGTTGAGTTCAGTGCTCGTTTATACTGATAGTCATCACCGCGAGATTGGGAGACTTCGAGCGGAGCGCAGGAGGCCTTTTCGATCATGGAGAGCGCTCCATCCTCGAACAGTGCCCCGGGGGCTGCGCGCGGGCGAGTTAAT
>CBFGLP010000486.1:0-2312 GCA_965649595.1 uncultured Myxococcales bacterium
GAAGCCCTTGGCGAGGTTGAACAGATCCCAGGGCACGCCGCAGGCGACGTAAGGGTCGTGGAAGAGGATGTGGCGGCCGAGCTCGGGGTCGCCGGGGGTTTGCGGCTCCATCGGGATCGCGGCGCCGAAGTTCCATGGCCCCTCGGTGCACAGCGGCTCGCCGCTCTCGCTGCCCGCCTCGGACGACTCGGTCGAGCCGTCACTCTCGCTCGACTCGCCGACCTCGTCGCCGGACTCGGATTCGCCGGTCTCGGCGACCTCGTCGGTGCCGGACGGATCGTCGGTGCAGGCGAGCGACGCGAGGGAGGACGCGAGCACGACGGACAGGGGCGCACGAGCCAAGGACATGCACACAGCATATCGAAGCCGCAACCTCGGCTCGGAAAAACCTCGGTCGGCTCGCCGGGCGTCGCCAACGTGCGGGATTTGGACCACACGCTCCGCCGCGAGGCGCCTGGTTCAGCCCTCCGAGCTTTCCACCATCGCTGCATAGACACCGCCTGCACCCACGAGCTCGCCATGCTGCCCGACTTCGGCGACCGCTCCGCCATCGAGCACCACGATCCGATCGGCGTTGCGCACCGTGCTGAGCCGATGCGCGATGACGATGCGCGTGCAGGCGAGCTCCCGCAGGTTCTGCTCGACCGCATGCTCGGTCACGACGTCGAGGTGGCTGGTCGCCTCGTCGAGGAACAAGATCGCCGGCTCGTGTGCGAGCGCGCGGGCGAGCGCGAGGCGCTGGCGTTGACCACCGGAGAGGCCCGCCCCGCCTTCGCCGAGCGGGGTGTCATAGCCCATTGGCAGCACATTGATGTCCTCGTCGAGGCACGCCGCGTGGGCGGCCGCAGCAATCCGAGGGAAGGGGAGCGCCCGGTCACCGAACGCGATGTTGTCGCGGACCGAGCCGTAGTGCAGCGAGCTGTCTTGCAACACCACGCCGAATTGTTGGCGTAGCGAATTGCGGTCCGTGGCGGAGATCGGGCGGCCGTCGTAGAGGATCTCGCCTTCGGTCGGCAGATAGAGCCCGATCAGCAGCTTGAGCAGCGTGGTCTTTCCACACCCCGTGCGCCCGACGATCGCCAGCAGCTCGCCTGGTGAGACGCTGAACGAGACGTTGCGGAGCACCCATGGCGACGATGGCGAGTAACGGAAGCCGACATTGCGGACCTCGATCTGCCCGCGCAGGCGCTGCGCCTCGGGTGCGCCAGGCTCTTGCTCCGGCGCTGCATCGAGCACGTCGGCCAGCCGCGCGACGTAGGTGCCGAGCAAGGGCAGGCGCTGACCGTTCTGCACCAACGAGGCGACCGGCGCGAGGAACGATGCACCGAGGGCACACAGCGCGAGCATGGTGCCCGTGCTCATCTCGCCCGCGATCACCTCCGCGGCCCCGAGCCAGAGCATTGCCAGCGGCGCCGCGGTGCGCACGGCCACGTTGGCCGTGTCGACCAGCGCGGCGAGCCTGCCCCGCCGAAGCGAGGCCGAGACCTGCCGCTGGAACAGACGAGAGAAGCGCTCGGTGACCCGCGCTTCGGCGCCCGCGGCCTTGACCGCCGCGACGCCGAGCAGCATGTCGACCAAGTAGGTCTGCGCCTCGGCCTGCGCGATCAGGTGCTCTTGCGCGATCTCGCTGGTCCGGCGGGCGCTGGCCAGCAAGAGCGCCGCTTGCAGAGCTCCGATCACGAGCACCAGCAGACCAAAGGCCGGCGCGCGCACGAGCAGGATCACGAGGTAGCCGAGCACCAGGCCGCCATCCAAGAGCAGTGAGAAGGTCTGCCCGGTCAGGATCTCGCGGATGGTGCCGTGGCTCCCGACCCGGAGCAGCAGGTCGCCGTTGCTGCGCTGCTCGAAGAAGCCGAGCGGCAGCCCGAGCAGGTGGCGGAAGAACGAGGGCACGAAGTGCATGTCGACGCGCGCTTCGAGGCGCAGCAGCAGCGCCGCGCGAAGCTGGGTCGTGAGCGCCTGCGCGACGACGATCACCGCGGCTCCGATCGCCAGCAGCGGCATGATCTCGAGCTCCCGCAGGGCGAGCACGTGATCGAGCAGCAAGACCGTGAACAGCGGCAGCGCCAGCCCGAGCGCTTGGATCACGACCGACGCGATCAGGGCCTGCACGAGATCGGCCGGAGCCGCGCGCAGGTAGGCGCGGGCGAAGGTCCGCCAGGTCGGCGGACGCTCGGCTCGGGCGGGCGCGAGCGTGAATTCTTCGCCCGGCTCGAAGGTGAGCACGACGCCGGTCAGCTCTTCGTCGAGCTCGTCGAGGCCAATGAGCCGACGCCCTCGCGCCGGATCGACGATCTGGATCCCGCGCTCCG
>CBFGLP010000487.1:0-1596 GCA_965649595.1 uncultured Myxococcales bacterium
TTGCGCTTGGCCCGGGTCAGCGCGACGTAGGCCAAGCGCCGCTCCTCCTCCATCTCTTCGGGGTCACCGTCGAGCACCCGCGCGTGGGGGAACACGCCATCTTCGAGCCCGGTCAGGATCACCCGCTCGAACTCGAGGCCCTTGGCCGAGTGGATCGTCATCAGCGTGATCGCGTCATCGATCCCGCTCTCGTCGACGTCGCTCGCCAGCGAGATCGCCTCGAGGTACTCGGCGAGCGTCGCCTCGGGCTGCTCCTGCACGAATTCTTGCAGCGCGCCGAGGAACTCCTGCAGGTTCTCGAGCCGCGCGTCGGCCTCGGGATCGCCGTGCAAGCTGTCGGAGTAGCCGGTCCGCTCGAGCACGAGCGCGGCGGCCTGGTGATGCGGCAGCGGCTGGCACTCGTCGCGCAGCTGCTCGATCGTCTGGCGAAACTCCGCGACCGCCTTGGCCGGCCCGCGCCCGAGCCCGGCCTCGATCGGCTTGGCGGTCGCCGCATAGAGGCCGATCCCCTGGGCGAGCGCGTAGCTGCTCAGCGCGGCGATCGTCTTGGCGCCGATCTTCCGCGCGGGCACGTTGATGATCCGCAGGCAGTCGAGATCCGAGTCGGGGTTGGTCAGCAGGCGCAGGTACGCGACTAGGTCCTTGATCTCCTTGCGATCGTAAAAGCGGATCCCGCCGAGCATCCGGTAGCGGATCCCGTACAGGCGCAGCGCCTCTTCGAGCGGCCGCGACTGCGCGTGGGTCCGGTAGAACACGGCGATCTCGGACGGGTCCGTGTCCTCGTCGATCGCCCGCTGGAGCGTATGCGCGACCCACTTGGCCTCGGCGCGCTCGTCTTGAAAGCCGTAGAGCTCGACCGGCTCGCCGGGGCCCAGCTCGCTCCACAAGCGCTTGTCGTGCCGACGCAGGCCCTGCTCGATGACCGCGTTGGCGCAGTCGAGGATCATCGTGGTGCTGCGATAGTTCTGCTCGAGCCGGATGATCTCGCAGCCGGGGTGCTTTTCTGGGAACGACAGGATCTGCTGCACGTCGGCGCCGCGCCAGCCGTAGATCGCCTGATCGTCGTCACCCACCACGCACAGCTCGGCCTGCGCCGCGAGCCGATCGACGAGCTCGGCCTGGACCGGGTTGGTGTCCTGATACTCGTCGACGACGACGTGGTGAAAGCGACGCAAGAGCCCGACGACCGGATCGACGTCGCCGAGCTGAGCGCCGGGGCGCTTGATGCCGGCCTGCCGCAGCAGCTGGACCGTGAGCACCAGGAGATCGCCGAAGTCGGCAGCGTCGGCGCTGCGCAGGCGCTGCTCATAGAGCGTCCAGGCCTTGCGGGTCCACGAGAGCACCGGCTCGAACAGGCCGAGCCGATCGATCTCGGCCAGCGGGATGCCCTGGTTCTTGGCGGTGTCGAGCTTGCCCAGCGCGGCGGCGGCCGTGAACATCCGCGGGTCGATGTCGAGGTCCTCGAGCACCTTTCGCATCAGCCGCTTTTGGTCGTCGGCGTCGTAGATCGCGAAGTTGCGGCTGAGGCCCACGCTCTCGCCGTGGCGCCTCAGGATCCGCGCGCAGATCGAGTGGAAGGTGCCGATCCACGGGCCG
>CBFGLP010000488.1:0-6022 GCA_965649595.1 uncultured Myxococcales bacterium
GAAGCGGTCGTGCCCGAGCAACCACGCGAGGGTCGGAAAGTGCTCCGCGAGCACGCCCGCGAGCCGCCAGTAGTAGTCGTTCGCGTAGATCTCCATCCGCTCGAGCGCGGACAGCTGCTCGTTGGACTCGAACGTGGCTGCGAACGTGTCACTCTGCTCGGCCTCGCCAGAGCGCAGGAAGTCGGCGACCCCGGTCGGGTGGGTGATCGCCCGCCAGAACAGCTCTTGGGTCGCGGCGAGCGACGCGGGGGCCGAGAGTGAGCGCAGCTCGATCGCGGGGCAGTCCCGGCGCTCGGGTCGAGCGATGTCGACCTGCCCGAGCAGCTGCTCGGTCAGCGCCACGGCCTTGCGTTGCTCGGCCCGCAGCAGCTCCCACTCGGGCGGATCCTCGTCCCACTCGACCAACGAAGAGACCGGACCCCAGCGCTCGAGCACCCAGCGGTAGAGCAGCCAGACCTCATCGGGCACCTCGCCGAGATGGGAGTCGAACTTGTGCGTGCCCTGGTCGGTGTGGTTGGCGAGGTGGACCTGCCAGACCCGCTCGCTCGGCACACCCTCGAGGTAGGTGATCGGATCCCAAGCGTGGTTGTGGGCGCTGACGATCACGTTGTTGAGGTCGAGCAGGATCAGGCAGTCGGCTCGCCGCGCAACCTCGGCCAAGAACTCCCACTCGCGCAGCTCGCTGGCCCGGTAGCTCACGTAGCTCGACACGTTCTCGAGCAAGATCCGACGCCCGAGCCGGTCCTGCACGCGAGCGACCCGCTCGACCACGGCGTCGAGCGCTTCCTCGGTGTAGGGCAGGGGCAGGAGCGCGTGGCTCTGCAGGCCCAGGCGCCGGGTCCAGCACAGGTGATCGGACACCCACGCGGGCTCGACCCGGTCGATCAGCCGGGCGAGGCGATCGAGGTAGTCGGGATCGGGGAGCTCGAGCGATCCGACTCCGAGCGCCACGCCATGCAGCACGACCGGGAGATCACGGCGGACCTGCTCGAGCACGGCGATCGGTCGCCCGCCCGCAGCGAAGAAGTTCTCGCTGATCGCCTCGATCCAGTCGACGTCGAGCCCCTCGCCGAGCGCTCGCGCGTAGTGGCGGGTCCGCAGGCCGACGCCGTGACCGAGGAAGAGGCGCTCGTTGACCATCGCTCCGCGCTGCCACGCACGGCAGCTCGCTCGCCGAGGTTACGCGATCGCAGCAGCTGCGTGCACCCGCACCGAGACGGTAGGGAAGTCTCGCCAGGCGGTGGGCCGGCTCGGTAACCTCGACCCCGGCACCGGCAATGTCCCGCCAACCTCGGACCCGATCATGACCAAGAACAGCAAGCAAGTGATGTCCGCTTTTGCTCTGTCCGCCGCAGCGCTCTTCTTGGGCGGCTGCGAGAAGCAGCAGACCGAGCCGCAGACCGAGAACCCCGAGTCGAAGCTCGAGACCCCGCCGGCCGTCAGCTCGACGGGCGGAGCCGACGAGGTGATCAAGTGCTTCGGGATCAACGAGTGTCGCGGTCAGAGCGTCTGCAACGTGAACAAGCCGGAGCTGGGGATCGAGCACGCGTGCGCGGGCGAGAACGAGTGCCGCGGCAAGGGCTGGATCAAGGTCGCGCGCTCGGAGTGCGACGAGAAGGGGGGCGAAGTGCTGGGCTGATCGGGCTCAGTAGGTCGCCACGCTCGGATCGACCTCGCGCGACCACGCGTCGATCCCCCCGCGCAGGTTGTAGACCTCGCGGAACCCTTGCTCGACGAAGTGCTCTGCCGCTCGCTGGCTGCGGACGCCGTGGTGGCAGTGGAAGTAGAGCGGCGTGTCCTTGGGCAGCGCGGTGATCTGGTCCGCGACCTCCGGGGTCAGCAGCGTCGCGCCCTCGATCCGGGCGATCGCAGCCTCGTCCTCGCCACGGACGTCGTAGAGGTGCAGCGTCTGCCCGCCGCTGCGGGCGGCGGCGAGCCGCTCGGCCAGCGCGCTAGGCTCGATCGTGCGAACCGGCGGCGGAGCGTTGGGGTTGTCGAGCTTGAAGCCGACGCCCTCGTCGCTCTCGACGTAGTCGAGCGAGAGGCCCTCGGCCCGACGGGCGCTGGCGCGGTCGAGGGCGATCGTCACGCCGCGCGACTCGACGGTCACGTCACCCGGCCGGCGCGGGCCGATGCTGAGGTCGTTGTGATAGCGGCGATCGATGATCAGGCGGATCACGTCGCCCTCTTCGACATCGGGGCTATCAAACGCGGCCGCGATCGCTTGGCCTGCGGCCTCGCTGACGTGGATGGTCGGCGGCGCGAAGTCCTGCTCGCTCACGCCGAGCGCCGCGGCCAGCTCGCCTTGCTCGGCCAGCTCGCGGATGATGTCGGCTCCGCCGATGAACTCGCCGGCAACGTAGAGCTGGGGGATCGTCGGCCAGTCGGAGAAGCGCTTGATCGCCTCGCGCAGGTCCGGGTCGGCGAGCACGTCGACGGTGGCGTAGTGATCGAGCCAGCCGTCGAGCAGCTCCACGACCGACGCCGAAAACCCGCACTGCGGGGCGTGGCGCTGGCCTTTCATGAACAGCACCACGCGCTCGCGGGAGAGCAGCTCGCGGATGTGGTCGCGGGTGGCTTCGGGCAGATCGGCCTCGCTCATCGCGCGGAGGGTAGCCCTGCCTCCGCAGGTCGTCCACGGCGATCCCCGCTGCGGTCACACTGAGTCGATCCGACTCGCCGCGCTGCGCGATCGCGCGTGGTTACGTCGGCTCGCATCGACGAAGCAGGGCTCGTTTCGCGGCGAGCCGTGCAGGCTCTTCGCTCGACGTGGTGAGGCCGGCGTGCAACGTCCAAGCATCGACGCCACGCGTCTTTCAGGATCGAATCATGCGACTCACGTCCAGCGCCTTCGAACACGGGCACGCGATCGACAGCGAGTACACCTGCGAGGGGGCCGACATCTCGCCTCCGCTCGCGTGGTCCAGCGTCCCGTCGGGGACCCAGAGCCTCGCGCTGATCGTCGACGACCCCGACGCACCGGATCCGGCCGCGCCAAAGCGGGTGTGGGTGCATTGGGTGCTCTTCGACATCCCACCCGAGACCGGCTCGTTGCCAAAGGACGCGACCGAGGATCAGCTCCCGCCCGGGACTCGCGTCGGCGTCAACGACTGGGGACGGGCCGAGTACGGCGGGCCCTGCCCCCCGATCGGCAAGCATCGCTACGTGCACACCCTCTACGCGCTCGACGTCCCCAAGCTCGAGCTCTCGCGGCCGACCAAGGCGCAGCTGCTCGCGGCGATGGAGGGGCACGTGCTCGCTCGCGCGGAGCTGATCGGCACGTATCAGAAGCACAAACACGAGCGGAAGCGCTGAGCGCCGCCAGGACCCTGGCTCTCGCGGATCGGCATGGGCATTGCTGCGCTAGCTCGACATGAACGTCTCGCAGGTGATGACCCCCTACGCCGACACCGTGGCCCTCGATGCTTCAATGGCTGACGCGGCCCGAATGATGTACGAGCGCAACGTCGGATGCGTGCCAGTGACCGATGGCGCCCGCAAGCTGGCTGGCATCGTCACGGATCGCGACATCGCGATGACGGCGTGCTCGCAGGACCGCGCGCTCTCGCAGCTGTCCGTCCGCGACGCGATGACCAGCTTCGTGCAGACGATCTCGCAGGACGCCTCGTTGACCGAGGCCGAGCGGTTGATGCGTGACCTCCGGGTCCGCCGCCTCCCGGTCGTTGACGAGTCGGGCCGGTGCGTCGGCATGCTTTCGGTCGACGACATCGTGGTCGCGGCGGCGCGCAGGCAGGACCTCGGTGAGGACGGGCTCGCGCCGATGGACATCGTGGAGACCCTCGCGGCGGTCTCGGCGGCCAAGGCCTAGAACATGAAGCCGACCCCGATCCCGGGGCTCCAGCGAAAGCCACACATCCCGGTCAGGCTCAGCTCGACCAGGCCTTGATCGGTCTCGAACACGTCGGTGAAGGCCTCCTCGCAGCGCGAGCGAGGGAAGCGGCCCGCGAAGGTCACCGAGATGTCGAGGAACACGTGGCGCCCGAGGCCGATGGCGAACCCGGGACCGGCGGTCCAGTGAGCGAGCACCGGGTCGCCGGGGCTATCGGTCAAGAAGGTCGGCCCGACGCCCGCGAACGCGTAGGGCGAGAACCAGCGGTTGCGGAAGAACACGTAGCGGACGAGCGGGGTCAGCTCGAAGAAGTGATCAGGGATCTTCGAGGTCAACCCCGGATACTGCTCGCGCAACTGCTCGTCCCAGATCAGGTGCGTGCCTCCGAAGGTCGCGCCGATCTCGAGGCCGTTGACCACGAAGTAGCCTGCGCCCGCGCGCCAGCTGATCGCTACCAGGTCGGGCGCGAAGCCGACGCCGAAGCCGATCCGCGGGACCACGGTGCCGCGACCGAAGGGGCGGTCGTCGCCATCGCTCGCCTCGGCGAGGTCCGGGATCCAGGCTCCAACCAGCAGGGCGGCCAGCGAGATGGCGAGACGCTGCATGAAGCGAGCGTAGCAGGGCCCCGTGTAGCTTCGCTCGAACGCGAAGAGCCGACGCTTTCGCAGCGTCGGCTCTTCGTCGATCCGGGCGGGACCGGAGGACTCAGCCGCAGGTCGAGCCCATGTTGCCCGCCTCGCCACAGGCGTCGGCGGTGATCTGGTCGTAGCGGCAGTTGATGCCCGCTTGATCCCACGCTCCACACGCCGCGAGGCAGGCGTCGTTGGTCTCGAACTCGGTGGAGTCGCCGGTCTGCAGGCAGTTGGTGATGAACGCCTCGCAGAAGAGCTCGCAGGTGTAGTCCTGGCTGTTGGTGTCCTCGGTGTCGGCGTTGTCGGCGTTGTCGGCGTTCTCGGCCGCCTCGTCATCACCGTCGTCGCCTTCGTCACAGGCGGCCATCGGGAGGGCAAAGCAGAGCGCGAGGAAGGTAGTCGAGAGGAGCTTGCGGAAGTTCATCATCATGGTCTCGTCGGGCATCAGCGCAGCGCGCTGTCTCGGGGATTGCCGCGTCAGCCAGTCCGGGCTGAAGGGCTCGCGGAGCATAAGGCAAGGACTCGGGCGCGGGCGACCCCCGAGCGCCCTACATCGACACCCATCGCGATGGTGTCGTGACACCACACCCCCAGGCTCGGACGACCAACACGTGAGCTAGCCTGCGAGCAATTCGCTCGACCTGGTCATCGAGTCAGCGACCGTACTGACGGAGCTGCTGCAACATCTGCCAGTTGTTGTATGCGAGCATGCCGAAGAAGATCGCCAGGAACACGCTCCGCCACACCGCGAGCCCGACGATAGCCACGACCGCCGCGGTCGCGATGCCCAGCTTGATCGAGATCGACAACGCGTCGCGCGGACGGAATTTCTCGATCACCGCCTGCGCGATCCCTCCACCGTCGAGGGGCTGGATCGGCAGCAGGTTGAGCATCCCGTAGAAGATGTTGACGTAGAGCAGGAAGAGCACGAAGAGCTCGAGCCGACCGCCGCCCGCGATGAAGCTGGGCCCGTCGCCGACGGTCACCGGCAGGCCCGGCAGCGGCACGCTGTAGCCGGACAGGACCACCGCGAGCAGCACGATCGCGCCGAGGATGAAGCCGGCGCCCGGACCCGCGAAGTCGATCAGGATCCGCGAGCGTCGGGTCTGCCGCGTGGGGTTGTAGATCGCCAGCCCGCCCATGCTGTAGAGCACGATCCGCGGCGGCCAGCCGTGCCACTTGGCGACCAGCGCGTGGCCGAGCTCGTGCACGAGCACCGAGACGAACACCGCCGCGATCCACAACCCGATGCCGAGCGCGAGGTTGATCGGCAGGCTCTGGACCGCGAGCGCGCCGAAGATCAGCGTGATCAGCCAGAACATTGGGTGCACCCGGACGGGGATCTTGCCCACGTGGAAGTGCACGTCGAAGTTGGTGGTCTGCGGCTCGGCGATCAGCACGACCGGAGGGTAGCACCGTGATGGTGGCGAGCCGACGCCGCGTCAGCTGCGACGCGCCGCACGACGCTTGCCAGGCTTGTTGCTCGCGCTGGCCGGCTGCTTGGCGCTGGCCTTCTTGCTGCTGCCGGTCTTCTTGCTGC
>CBFGLP010000489.1:0-12035 GCA_965649595.1 uncultured Myxococcales bacterium
TGCCGCGCGTTCGATGCCGGGGCCAACGGCTACGTGCGTGGCGAGGGCGGCGGCTTGGTGATCCTCAAGCCGCTCAGTCGGGCGATCGCCGACGGCGATCGCATCTACTGCTTGATCCGCGGCAGCGCCTCGAACAACGACGGGTTCTCCAACGGCCTGACCGCGCCGAACCCCAAGGCGCAAGAGTCGGTGCTGCGCGCGGCGCTGGCCAACGCTCGGGTCGATCCGGCGACGATCCACTATGTCGAGACCCATGGACCCGGCACGATCCTCGGCGATCCGCTCGAGGCCAGCGCGCTCGGGGCCGTGATCGGGGTGGTTCGGCCCGCCACTCGCCCGCTGCGGATTGGATCGATCAAGACCAACATCGGTCACCTCGAGGCCGCGGCTGGCATCGCGGGCCTGATGAAGGCCGCGCTGGCGCTGCATCACCGGATGCTGCCGGCCAACCTTCACTTCGAGCGGCCGAACCCCCACATCCCCTTCGACGCGCTGCACCTGCAGGTTCAGACGGCGCTCGAGGGCTGGCCGGCCGTCGACGAGGTCCCGCGCGCGGGTGTCAGCTCGTTCGGGTTCGGCGGGACCAACTGCCACGCGGTGCTCGAGGCGGCGCCCAAGAGCGAGGCGCTGATGCTGCCGATGGCCTCGGTCTCGGCTCCGGGGCTGCGCCGGCAGGTCCTCGCCGCGCTCGACTTCGCGTTCGAGCTGACCAACTGGAACGAGACCGCGGCGCTGTGCCGGGCGCTGTCCGAGCGGGCCGGGATCGGTGCGCATCGGGTCAGCTTGATGTTCAACACCCCCGAGCAGCTGATCGATGAGCTCTCGCGGCTGCTCGCCGGTGGTCTGCGCGAGCTGCAGCCGGCGAGCAGCAAGCCGCGGCTGGTGTTCGTGTGCTCGGGCCACGGCTCGCAGTGGCTGGGCATGGCCCGCTCGCTGCTGGTCAGCGAGCCGGTGTTCCGGGCCGCGCTCGAGGCCGTCGATCGTGAGGTCGAGGCGATCGCCCACTGGTCGGTGATCGACGAGCTCTTGGTCGACACGCTCCGCTCGCGCCTCGATCGAGCGGAGGTCGTGCAGGTGCTGATCTTCGCCGTCCAGGTCGCGCTCGGGGCCCTCTGGCAGGCCTGGGGCATCGAGCCCGACGCGATCGTCGGCCACAGCGTCGGCGAGATCTCGGCCGCGCACCTCGCTGGCGTGCTCTCGCTGCGCGACGCGACCCGGGTCGCCGTCGAGCGTGGGCGGATCGTCGGAGAGCAGGCCGCGGGCCGTGGCGCGATGCTCTTGGTCGCGGCCCCCGACGCGATGTTGCTCGAGCGGCTGGGGGACATCGCTCAGAACCTGGTGATCGGTGCGTACAACAGCCCGCGCTCGACGGCGCTGTCGGGGCCCAAGCAGGCGATCGAGCAGGCCGAGGCGCTGCTGACCCAGCGCGGGGTTCGGGTCCGGCGAGTCGAGATCGACTTCGCCTCGCACAGCCCCCAGATGCTCCCGCTGATCGGGCCCTTCGAGGCGGCGATCGCCGGGATCACGCCACGCCAGGCTCGGATCCCGATGATCTCGACGGTGATGGCCGAGGCCTTGGAGGGCCACGAGTGCACGCCTTCGTACTGGGGTCGAAACCTGCGCAGCCCGGTCCGCTTCCGCCAGGCGATCGAGCGGATCGCCGAGGCCGGCCCGACGGTGTTCGTCGAGCTCAGCTCGCACCCGTCCTTGATCAAGGCGATCGAGCAGACGCTCGACGGCGTTGGCAACAAGTTCCGCGCGCTGCCTTCGTGCTGGCGCAACGAGGACGAGCGCGGGAGCATGCTCAAGAGCCTCGCCAAGCTGTTCGACCTCGGGTTCGAGCCCGCGTGGCCGGCGGTGTGGGCTCAGGCCCCGCAGCTGGCGATGCTGCGGCCCGAGCTGCACGAGCGGATGGCCGACGCGACCGGTGACGTCGAGGTCGGGGTCTGGGAGGTCGACAGCCGCCATCGCGTGCCCTTGCTGCTCTCGGCCAAGACCGAGCTGGCGCTCGCGGCCCAAGCCGAGCGGCTGCGCGCTCACCTGCTCGATCATCCGAACCTGACCTTGGCCGACGTCGCCCACTCGCTGGCGACCACGCGGGCGCACTTCGAGCGGCGAGCCTCGATTCGCGTCCGCGACATGCCGGACGCGCTCGAGGCCCTCGACACGCTCGCACGCGGCGAGCCCGACTCGCGGATCGTGATCGGCGAGGCGCGGGTCGAGGGCGACGTCGCGTTCGTGTTCTCCGGGCAGGGCTCGGAGTGGCCGGGGATGGCTCGGACGCTCGCGCAGATGTCCGATCGCTTCCGCGAGCAGCTCAAGGCCTGCGAGCGCGCGCTGTCGAAGTACGTCGATTGGTCGCTGCTCGACGTGCTCGACGGCGTCGACGGGGCGCCGAGCCTCGATCGGGTCGACATCGTCCAGCCGGTGCTGTTCGCGGTCAGCTCGGCGCTGGCGATGCTCTGGCGCTTCGTCGGCATCGAGCCCGACGCGATCGTCGGCCACAGCCTCGGCGAGGTCACGGCGGCTCATGTCGCGGGTGCGCTGAGCCTCGACGACGCGGCCAAGATCGTCGCGCTGCGGGCCCGCGCGCTCGCGGGTATGAGCGGGCGCGGTGGCGTGGCCCAGCTCCCCGTGGCTCCGCACGAGCTCGAGCTGCAGCTCAAGCGCTACGGCGATCGCGTCGCGATTGCTGCGCACGAGGGCCCGCGGACCAGCTTGGTCTCCGGTGATCCCGACCTGATCGACGCGTTGGTCGTCGAGTTCGAGGGCGCTCGTCGCTTGTCGATCGACTACGCGCTGGCGACCTCGCAGCTCGAGCAGATCCGCGAGGAGGTCGCCAACGCGCTCGCCGACATCGAAGCGCGCGCCGTCACGATCCCGCTCTACTCGACGATCAGCACCGAGAAGCTGGTCGGTCGCGAGCTCGATGCCGACTACTGGTTCCGCAACCTCCGCTCGACCACGCGCTTCACCGAGACGGTCGAGAAGATGCTGGCCGACGGCTGCCGCTTCTTCATCGAGATCAGCCCCGACCCGCTGCTCTGCCGCGCGCTCGCGGACATCTTCGAGGAGGCGCATGTCGAGGCCGCCGCGGTCGGCTCGCTCGGTCGCGACGACGGCGGCCCGGCCCGCTTGATGCGTTCGCTCGGCCAGCTGCACACCCGCGGCCTGGTGGTCGACTGGACCAAGTTCTCCGCCGGTCGCCGGGTCACGCTGCCGACCTACGCGTTCCAGCGCAGCCGCTACTGGGTCGAGACCAGCGCGCCGCAGCGGCGCACGACCGAGGTCCAGGTCCAGGTCCCCGCCGCCGACGCGGGCTTTTGGAGCGCGGTCGAGACCAACGACCTCGACAGCTTGGCCACCGCGCTGCGGGTCGAGGATCCGGCCCAGCGAGCCTCGCTCAGCACGCTGCTGCCGGCCTTGACCGCGTGGCGTCGCAACCATCAAGAGCGCAGCACGCTGGACACCTGGCGGTACAAGGTCACTTGGAAGCCCACGCCGGTGTCGCCGACGATCGGCGACATCTCGGGCACGTGGTTGATCGTCAGCGCGTCCGAGCCGGATGAGCCAGCGCTGATCGACGCGATCAGCGAGGGCCTAGCGAGCGCGGGGGCCGACGTCGTACAGGTGCTGGTCGACGAGGACGAGCCGGATCGCGAGGACATCGCCGATCGGCTGCGGCGGGCAGCCGCCGACGTGGCGGACCTGCGCGGGGTCATCTCGTTCCTCGCGCTGGTCGAGGCTCCGCTGGCCGAGCAACCGAGCTTGCCGACCGGGTTGCCGCTCACGCTCGCGCTGATCCAGGCGCTCGGTGACGTCGTGATCGATGCGCCGCTGTGGATCTTGACCCGCGGCGCGGTTGCGACTGGTCGGGCCGACCACGTCGAGAACCCGGTCCAGGCGATGGCGTGGGGCTTGGGCCGCGTCGCCGCGCTCGAGCACCCGGACCGCTGGGGCGGTCTCGTCGATCTGCCGGCGCTGCTCGACGGCAAGGCGGTTCGCCGCTTGCTGGCGCTCTTGAGTCAGGTCGGTGGCGAGGACCAGCTCGCGATCCGCAACACCGGCGTGTTCGTGCGCCGGCTCGAGCGGGCGCCGGTCACCGATCTGTCCGAGGTCAAGCCTTGGAAGCCGCGCGGGACCGTGCTGGTGACCGGCGGGACCGGCAGCTTCGGCGCCCGCGTGACTCGCTGGCTGGCGGGGGCCGGCGCCGAGCACCTCGTGATGACCAGCAGCACCGGCCCGGACGCCAAGCTCAACGAGCTCGGTACGCGGGTGTCGTTGGTGACCTGCGACATGACCGATCGCGAGGCGATCGCGACCTTGCTCGATCAGCTCGACGCCGAGGGCGAGACGCTCAGCGCGGTGATCTTCGCCGACGGCATCAACCAGCAGACCCCGCTGGTCGAGATCTCGATGCAGGAGCTGGTCAAGGTGGCCGCGTCCAAGGTCGCCGGGGTCCGCCACCTGCACGAGCTGCTCAAGGATCAAGAGCTCGACGCGTTCATCAGCTTCTCGTCGATCTCCGGCGTGTGGGGCAGCGGTCGGCAAGCCGTGTATGCGGCCGCGAACGCGTTCCTCGACGCGTTCGCCGAGTATCGGGCGGCGCACGAGCTGCCGGCGATGTCGGTCGCCTGGAGCGCGTGGGCGAGCAGCCTGTCCGACGACACCTCGCAGCACGATCTGCGCCGTCGCGGGCTCGAGCCGCTCGATCCCAAGCTGGCGATCGCGGCGCTGCAGCAGGGCCTCGAGCACGGTGACACGACCTTGGTCGTCGCCGACGTCGACTGGGCTCGGTTCACGCCCAGCTTCGCGGCCGCGCGTCCGCGTCCGCTGCTCGACGACATCAGCGAGGCCAAGGCCGCGCTCGAGGCCTCGGACAGCTCGTCGGAGCCCGACGAGGCGCGGCTGCTCGCGCGCCTGCGCAAGCTGTCGGACAGCGAGCGGCTGCGGGCGCTGGTCAACCTCGCGCTCGGCGAGACCGCGGCCGTGCTCGGCTACCACGACGCGTCGCGGCTCGACGCCAACACCGGGTTCGTCGATCTCGGGCTCGACTCGCTGATGGCCGTCGAGGTTCGCCGTCGCTTGCAGCGCGAGACCGGCCTGACGCTCCCGGCGACGCTGGTCTTCGATCATCCCTCGCCGCAGCGGGTCGCGAGCTTCTTGCTCGACAGCCTCGCGCCGGCGCTCGGCGTCGCGGCCGAGGATGGCGAGGAGCACGTCGCTCATGCCGCGCCGACTCACGAGGACGAGCCGATCGCGATCATCGGCGTGGGTCTGCGGATGCCCGGCGGCATCATCGATCTGCGCTCGCTGTGGAAGTTCTTGTCGGAGGGCCGCGAGGCCGTCGGTCCGCTGCCCGCGACCCGCTGGAACGTCGACGAGTTCTACGATCCCGATCCCGAGAGCAAGGGCCGCAGCTACGTGCGCGAGGGCTCGTTCCTCGATCAGATCGATCAGTTCGATCCAGCCTTCTTCGGGATCAGCCCGCGCGAGGCCAAGAACATCGACCCGCAGCACCGCTTGCTGCTCGAGGCGGCCTGGCAAGCGCTCGAGAGCGCCGGGGTGATCCCCTCGAAGCTGCGCGACTCGTTGACCGGCGTGTTCGTCGGGCTCGGGCCGAGCGACTACGACTTCCTCCGCCAAGGCCCCGGCGAGGCCTACACCTTCACCGGCACGCAGACCTCGTTCGCCGCCGGCCGGCTCGCGTTCACGCTCGGCCTGCAAGGGCCGGCGCTGGCGGTCGACACGGCCTGCTCGTCGTCGTTGGTCGCGTTCCACCTGGCCTGCAACTCGCTGCGCAAGGGTGAGTGCGAGCTGGCGCTGGCCGGCGGTGTGCAGGTGCTCGCGGCCCCGGACGTGTTCGTGCAGCTCTCGCGCACGCGGGCGCTCGCGCCCGACGGCCGGTCGAAGACCTTCTCGGCCAACGCCAACGGCTACGGTCGTGGCGAGGGCGTGGTCGTGGTCACGCTCGAGCGCTTGTCCGACGCGACGGCCAAGGGCCACGAGGTGCTCGCGATCGTTCGCGGCACCGCGATCAACCACGACGGCGCGAGCAGCAGCATCACGGCGCCCAACGGCACCTCGCAGCAGAAGCTGCTCCGCTCGGCGCTCGACGACGCTCGGTTGGCCCCGGCCGACGTCGACTTCGTCGAGTGTCACGGCACCGGGACCGCGCTCGGAGATCCGATCGAGGTCCAGGCGATCGCCGCGGTCTATGGCGAGCGGCGCCCCTCCGATCGCCCGCTCTTGCTCGGCGCGGTCAAGACCAACATCGGTCACCTCGAGTCCGCTGCCGGCCTCGCGGGGGTCGCCAAGCTCGTCGCGTGCATGCGCTACGAGGGCATCCCGGCGACCCTCCATACCAAGCCCCGCAACCCGCACATCGACTGGCAGAGCCTCCCGGTCGAGGTCGTCGACACGTTCAAGCCCTGGCCGCGCTTCCACGGCAGCGTCGACGGACAGCCGCGCCGGGCCGGCGTGTCGTCGTTCGGTATGTCGGGCACCAACGCCCACGCGATCGTCGAAGAGGCGCCGCTCGACGAGCAACGGATCATCGCGCCCGAGATGCCGCCGCCGCCCGAGCTTCCCTTGGTGCTCTCGGGTCGCACGGCGGTCGATCTGGTCGCGCAGGCGCAGGCGCTGGCCAAGCACCTGCGCGAGTCGAGCGAGCCGGTCTCGGTGCTCGATCTCGGCTACTCGCTCGCGACCACGCGCACGCACTTCCCGATCCGCCTGGCGCTGAGCGTCGACAGCGAGGCGAGCCCCGAGATCGTCCAGGACATGCTCGAGGGGTTCGCCAGGGCCGGCGCTGCTCCGCGCAACGGCGCGATGACGCCCAAGGATCATCGCCCCGGCAAGCTCGCGATCATGTTCACCGGTCAGGGCGCGCAGCGGCCGGGCATGGGCCGCGATCTCTACAACCACTACTCGACCTTCCGCGACGCGCTCGACACGGTCTGCGCTCACCTCGACTTCCACCTCGAGCGGCCGCTGCTCGAGATCATGTTCGCCGAGCCCGACACGCCCGAGGCCGAGCTGCTCGATCAGACCGCCTACACGCAGCCGGCCCTGTTCGCGCTCGAGGTCGCGCTCTACCGGCTGTGGTCGACCTGGGGGGTGGTCCCCGACCTGCTGATCGGTCACTCGATCGGCGAGCTCGCGGCCGCCCACGTCGCGGGCGTGCTCTCGATCGAGGACGCGTGCACGCTGGTCGCCGCGCGCGGTCGCTTGATGCAGGCGCTGCCGCCCGGCGGCGCGATGGTCTCGGTCGAGGCGTCCGAGGACGAGGTCCGCTCGTTGCTCGACGCGCGGGTCGGTATCGCCGGGCTCAACGGGCCGACCGCGACGGTCATCTCGGGTGACGAGCAGGCCTGCCTCGACATCGCCGCGCACTTCGAGGCGATGCAGCGCAACGTGCTGCGCTTGACCGTCAGCCACGCGTTCCACTCGCCGCGGATGGAGCCGATGCTCGACGAGTTCCGCCGGATCGCCAGCAAGCTCAGCTTCCATCCGGCGAAGATCCCGATCATCTCCAACGTGACCGGCGAGCGGGCGACCAACGAGGAGCTGAGCTCGCCGAGCTACTGGGCTCGCCACATCCGTCAGGCGGTCCGGTTCCTCGACGGCGTGCGCGTGCTCGAGGCCGAGGGCGTGACCACCTACCTCGAGCTCGGCCCCCACGCGGTGCTCTCGGGCATGACCCCGCCCTGCTTGTCCGACGAGGCGCTGCGTCGGGCGGTCGTGCTGCCGACCCTGCACAAGCGCAAGCCCGAGGTCGAGACGCTCAACCTCGCGGTCGCGGGGCTGCACGTGCACGGCCACGAGCTCGACTGGGAGGCGTTCTATCGGCCCAACGCGCCGCGCCGCGTCGACCTGCCGACCTACGCGTTCCAGCGGCAGCGCTACTGGATCGAGCGCAGCGAGAGCCGCTCGGCCGACGTCGGCTCGGCGGGTCTGACCGACGCCGAGCACCCCTTGCTCGGGGCCGCGATCCGCTTGGCCGACTCCGACGCGGTCGTGTTCACCAGCCGGCTCTCGCTCGCCGAGCACCCCTGGCTGGCCAGCCACGTGGTGTTCGACGTGGTCTTGCTGCCCGGCACCGCGTTCCTCGAGCTGGCCTTGGTCGCCGCGCTGCGGGTCGGGCTCGACCGCGTCGAGGAGCTGACGATCGAGCGGCCGCTGGCGCTGCCGAGCAAGGGCGGAGTGCTGATCCAGCTCTCGGTCGGCACACCCGACGAGATCGGCTCGCGCTCGCTCAACTTCTATGCCCGGCCCGACGGTGACCCCGACGCGGCTTGGCAGCGGCACGCGAGCGGGCGGATCGGTGAGGGACCGCGGGTCGCCGACTTCGATCTCGTGGCCTGGCCACCGGCGGGGGCGCAGAAGATCGAGCTCGGTCAGGATCGCCGGGATGCCTACGACAAGCTCGCCGCGGCTGGGCTTCGCTATGGCGCCGAGTTCCGCGGGCTGAGCAAGGCGTGGAGGCACGGCAACGAGCTGCTCGTCGAGGTCACGCTGCCCGAGTATCCCGGGCGCAACGCCGAGCGCTTCAGCCTGCACCCGGCGCTGCTCGACGCGGCCTTGCACCCGCTGGTGCTCGCTCGCTTGCAAGCCGGTGGGGTCCAGCAAGTGCAGTCTCTCGTTGGCACGGAGATCTATGCGACCAGCCCGACGGCGCTGCGGCTGCGCTGCATCCCCGACCCGAGCGGTGCTTGGCTGACCGTGATGATCGCCGACGCGGCGGGTGAGCCGGTCGCGTTCATCGAGCGGCTGGTCCTGACCCCGACGGCCGAGGCCGACGTGCGGGCGGCCCTGGTTAGCCAGCACTTCGACGGCATGTACGCGGTCAGCTGGTCACCGCCACTCGACACCGGCTCGCTCTCGTCGAGCGGCAGGTGGGTGGTGGTCGGTGACGACGGCGGTCTCGAGCTGGTCGAGACGCTGTCTCGCGCGTCGATCTCGATCTCGAAGCACAGCGACTTCGCCAGCCTGCAGGCGACGCTCGACTCACGACCGGTCCCCGAGGCGCTGTTGGTCGCGTGGCCGGGCCGCGCGGACGAGTGCCAGCGTTCGGCCCACGAGTCGGCTCATCAGGCGCTCGAGCTCCTGCAAGCGTGGCTGGCCGACGACCGGCTCAACGAGAGTCGCTTGGTGTTCGTGACCCGTCGTGCGGTCGCGGTCCACACCGACGAGGACGTGTTGGATCTCGGCAGCGCGGCGATCTGGGGCTTGGTCCGCGCCGCACAGGTCGAGAGCTCCGATCGCTCGATCACCATCATCGACCTCGACGAGAGCGAGGTGTCGCTCTGGGCGTTGGCCGCCGCGCTCGCCTGCGACGAGCCGCAGCTGGCCCTGCGCGAGGGAATGATGCTGGCCCCGCGCCTCGCTCGACCGCCGGCCTTCGATCTGCTCGCGCCCCCGAGCGGCGCGTCGGCCTGGCACCTGAGCGTGTCGAGCAAGGGCACGCTCGACAATTTGGTCCTCGCCGAGCGCCGGGAAGCGATCAGGCCGCTCGGCCCCGACGAGGTCCGTGTCGTGCTTCGTCGTGCCGGGCTCAACGGCAGGGATGTCCTCGACGCGCTCGGGCAGAGCGCGGCGGACCTCAACGAGCGCCCGGCGCTCGGGATCGAGGGCGCCGGTCAGGTCGTCGAGGTTGGGTCCGGGGTTCGGGAGTTCCAGGTCGGGGATCGGGTGATGGGGCTGATACCGGCCGCGTTCGCTCCGCTCGCGGTGACCGATCGCCGGCTGATCAGCAAGATCCCAGCCGGCTGGACCTTCGAGCAGGCTGCGACTGTTCCAGCCGCGTTCTTGACCGCCTATCACGCGCTGGTCGGGCTCGCCAAGCTCGACAAGGGGCAGCGCGTGCTGATCCACGTCGCGCACGACGACGTCGGTTTGGCGGCGGCACAGCTGGCCCGCCACCTCGGCGCGGAGGTGTTCGGCACTGGCCACGAGCGGCAGCTCGCGGCGCTGCGCGAGTGGGGCTTCGACGAGCGCCACCTCGCGTCCAGCGAGACGTTGGCGTTCGAGCAGAAGTTCTTGTCGGCGACCGGGGGGCGCGGCGTCGACGTGGTGCTCGACAAGCAGGTCGGCGAGCTCGTCGAGGCCTCGCTGCGTCTGGTCGGCGAGGGCGGTCACTTCATCGAGCTCGCGAGCCAAGCGCTGCGCGAGCCCGAGCGGGTGGCGGCCGAGTATCCCGGCGTCCACTATCACACGGTCGACTTGGCCAGCCTCGCGCCTGAGGCGATCGCGACGATGATGTCTACGCTCGTCGAGCTGTTCGAGCGCGGCGTGCTGCGGCCCTTGCCGGCCATGAGCTTCGAGCTGCGCGACGCGGCCGATGCGTTCCAACTCGTCAATCAGCCCCGCCAGCTCGGCAAGGTGATGCTCGAGCTGCCCAAGCGCTTCGATCCCGCGGGCACGGTCCTGATCACCGGCGGGACCGGGGCGTTGGGCTCGTTGGTCGCTCGGCACCTGCTCGAGCGCCACGGGGCTCGCCACCTCTTGCTGGTCTCGCGGCAGGGCGAGGCCTCGCCGAGCGCCAAGCGACTCGCGGTCGATCTCGAGCTGCTCGGCGCCGAGGTCAGGCTCGCGGCCTGCAACGTCGCCGACCGCGAGGCGCTCGCCCAGCTGCTCGCGACGATCCCCAGCGCTCACCCGCTGACCGCCGTGTTCCACATCGCGGGCGTGCTCGACGACGGGGTGATCTCGTCGCTGACCGAGCAGCGGATCGACGCGGTGTTCGAGCCGAAGGTCGACGCGGCGCTGGCTCTGCACGAGCTGACCGCCGGGCTCGAGCTCAGCGCGTTCGTGTTGTTCTCGTCGATCGTCGGCGTGATGGGCAACGCTGGCCAAGCCAGCTACGCGGCTGCCAACTCGTTCCTCGACGCGCTCGCGGTCCACCGGCACGCGGCTGGCTTGCCCGCGACCAGCCTGGCCTGGGGTCCTTGGGGCGACGAGGGCATGGCCGCGCGCTTGTCCGACAACGATCGCGCGCGCATGCGTCGACGCGGGCTCGTCCCGTTGACCGCTGCCGAAGGGCTGACGCTGCTCGACGCCGCGCTCGGTCGACCGGAGCCGGCGCTCGTGCCAGTTCACCTCGACACCAGCACGATCGCGACGCACGGCGACGTGCCTCCGGTGATGCTGCGTGGGCTGGTTCGGGTGCTGCCGCGTCCGCGGGCGGTCGCCGCCGTCACGCCGTCCAGCGAGACGCTCGGCCAGCGCCTCGCCAGCTTGTCCGAGCCCGAGCGGGAGCGAGCGATGCTCGACCTGGTCCGGACGGAGATCGCGGCGGCGCTGGATCTCGGTCGCCCGGAGAGCCTCGGCCCCGATCGTCCACTCAAGGACCTCGGGCTCGACTCGCTGGTCGCCGTCGAGCTGCGCAATCGTCTGCAGGGCGCGACCGGCCTGCGGCTGCCGGCGACCTTGCTCTTCGATCACCCGACCCCCGGAGCGCTCGCGCGGATGTTGCTCGCCGAGCTGCACGTCGAAGCGCCCCGGGCCACGCCGACCAGCGCACCGATCGTCAGCGAGCTCGAGCGGCTCGAGAGCGCGATCAAGACAATGTCGCAACCCGAGCTCGAGCGGAGCGGCGTGGCAGCACGTCTGCGCGAGCTGGTCGCCCGCCTCGGCGTCGAGGTCGGAGACGACAAGCCAGACGACGAGTTCGCCGGGGTCAGCGATGAAGAGCTATTCGACATGATCGACCAGGAGATCAAGGGAGTGATCTCATGAGTGAGTCTGGAGAGCAGAAGCTCCGCGGATACCTCGAGAAAGCCACCGCCGCCCTTCGCCAGACCAAGCAGCGACTCAGCGAGCTCGAGGCACGCCAGAGCGAGCCAATCGCGATCGTCGCGATGGCTTGCCGCTTGCCCGGTGGCGTGCGTACGCCCGAGCAGCTGTGGGAGCTGCTCGACGCGGGCGTCGACGCGGTCACACCAGTGCCGCGCGATCGCGATTGGCCGGTCGACGAGCTCTACGATCCGGACCCGGACAAGCCCGGCACCTACTACTCGAGCGGCGGCGGGTTC
>CBFGLP010000490.1:0-1851 GCA_965649595.1 uncultured Myxococcales bacterium
GCGGTACTGCACGCAGTAGTCGCGCTTGGTCTTTCCACTGTCCACGCTGCCGAGGTCGAGCGTGCGGTCGTACTTGCCGAGGTCGGCTCCGAGCACCTCCTCGACGATCTCGAGCGCCGTCTTCTCCTGCCAGATCCGCGAGTCGACCACCTGCGCTAGCAGAGCGAAGGCCGGACGAATGTCGAGGCGCAGCTGCAGATAGCGGCCGCCCGAGATGCCCAGCCAGTCGACCCCCGCGACCACACCGAACACCGAGCGGGTCAGCTCGCCACGGATGATCTCGAGCTCGACGCTGGCACCGAGCAGCGCCTCGAACTCGGCGTCGGTCTCCTCGGTGACCACGTCGACGAACAGTTGGTAGGGCTCGGACACCGCCTCGCGCATGCGGAAGCGGTGGACTCGCCAGTCGTCGGTCGCCGGGCCGTCGCTGCATCGCAGCGCGTAGGCGATCTGCGGGAGGCGGGTGGACATCGCCCGCGATGATGACACGAGAGCGGGCTCGAAGGTCACTCGGCCGCGGGACGTCTCCGAAGGGCCTTTAGAGGCCGGGACCTGGAGGGCACGGCCGGAGCCCGTATGGAGGTCGCGTGGCTGGTTCGGCTCGTCGGGGCTCGCGTCACCGTGGTGTGGTGATCGTGGGCGGCACCTCGACCACCGGCTCCGCATCGATCTGGCACCGCTCGTCCAACGCTCGAACGAAATCTTCGATCGCGCTGCATCACGACGGACTCCCAGTGATCCCACATGTTTTCGATCTCCCTCGGATCGAGCTCACGCCAACTTTTTCTCCGCCGCCCAGGCCCCGAGAACATGCATTCACGTCGGCTCCAACCATGCATTCATTCTGAACGACCTCGGCTCGTTTTCGATGCTTCATGTCACCAATGTAGCCGTCATCGCATTTCCCAATGATCGACCATGCATACACGTCGGTCTTGCCCACGAATATAATACCGTTCTTGCTCCGCTCACCGCTCCCCACCATCCCCCGATCCATTTCGCCCCACTTGCCTTCTCCACCGCCACCAATCAGTTTGCCCGCATGCCCTCGTTCGTACACGAGCATGCGATTCGCTTGTTGGAGCAGCACCCGGCGGTCCTGCGCGAGCTCTGTAGTTGGGTGGACATCGAGCAACCCGGCCCACAGGTTCACCTCCAGCCCGAGCATCCCGAGCTACGCGTCGATGTCGGCGTTCAGGGTGACGTCCGTCAATTGCGCCCGGACCTCTTCGTGCGCGAGTGGAACAAGGCGATCCAACGCAAGCCCGGAGAGCTGGAGTCCATCTACGAGCCTCCCGCACCCGACCTTGCTGGCGCTGACACCACTCCTGCCTCGCTCACCGCCCTCTGGTTGGTCGACGTGCAGGCAAGCCAGGACGAGACCCGCCCCGATGCCTGGATCGTCTATGTCATCAACATCGCCTACTTCTTCAAGATCGAGCCCGCATTTCTGATCCTGGCGCTCGGAAAGAGCATGGAGAGCTGGTGCCGAGAGCAGGTCCAGGCACACAAGCGCCTGCGCGCCGAGGAGAACGTCTGGATCCTCGGCCCCAGCATGCTCGCCGGTAAGAACCCCGCAAACCCGCATGTTGCGGCGATCATGGCGGTCATCTATCGTAGGGACGCTCCTCTCGAGCTGGTCAAATACGCCGTGAAGGGCCTCCTGGCGACCGGCAAGCCCGAGGACGTCGGCTATGCGCGGATGGTCATCCTGGCCGTCCACCCCGATGTGGCCAAGGAAGCAAAGGAACAAGCCATGCAGGAACTGAACATGCAACAGTGGGAAGTCGGTGAGATCGAACGCGAGAGCTACCCCTTCTTGGAGGGCCGGGAGGAAGGCCTCAAGGAAGG
>CBFGLP010000491.1:0-1977 GCA_965649595.1 uncultured Myxococcales bacterium
TGCATCACCGAGGAGCAGCTCGCGGAGGGGTTCGAGATCATCGATCGCGGGCTCGAGATCATCGACGAGGTCTACGAGGCTTAGCCGCGGGCGAGAGCGGGCGGCTTGGCAGGGTCGCCCGCTCGGGGTCACACTACTTCCAATGTCCCAGCGCGGAGTCGGCCGGATCGAGCGAGCGCTGCTCCAGGCTGGTCGGGTCGTGCTCGCCGGCTTGGCCCTCGCGAGCATGGGCGCCTGCGCGGCCCCTGGCCGCTGGACCGACTACACCTCGGTCTCGGTCGGCCAGACCAACGAGGGGCGGATCCATCGACCCACCCGCATGTCCAAGCGTGGGGTCGGCTACGAGGTGCCCAAGACCTGGCACGAGCGCGGCAACCTCTTCGGCACCGACGAGCTGGTCGGCGCGATCGAGCGGGCCGCCGGCAAGGTCCGGGCCGATCGACGCGTCACGCTGGGCGTCGCCGATCTCTCGCCCTTGCGCGGCGGCAAGACCCCCTGGCACAGCAGCCACCAGAGCGGGCGCGACGTCGACCTGATCTTCTATGCCGTCGACGAGCGCGGCCGCTCGCTCCCGCCTCCGCAGGTCGAGATGGTCGCCTTCGATGGCGACGGTAACCCCTTCGTGCCCAAGCCCGTGCTCGCCAAGGGCGGCTACCAAGAGCCGACCTGGCAGCAGCGGCGCTTCGACACCGCCCGCAACTGGGCGCTCGTCGAGGCGCTGCTCGCCGATCCTGCGATCCGGGTCCAGTGGATCTTCGTCAGCGCGCCGCTCGAGCAGCGCCTGCTCGGCTGGGCCGAGCGGCACGATCGGCCGCGGTGGGTGATCGAGTACGCCCGCCAAGTCATGAAGCAGCCCTCGGCCGCGGCCCCGCACGACGACCACTTCCACGTGCGGATCTACTGCTCGCGCGCCGATCGAGCGGCGGGCTGTGTCGACACCGGGCCGATCTGGCAGCACGAGAAGAAGACCTACAAATACGGCGGACCCGAGCGCTATGAGCCGAGCGTGACCGAGGCGCTGCTGCGGCGGCCCTTCTTCTTCGTGCGCGGGTGAAGGGCGCTCTCCTGCGCTCCACTCGACAGATGAGCAGGGTCTGCTTCTCGACTGTCGACAATGGGGCCGCTCTCGTGTGAGAGCGGAAATGGCCCCCTTGGGGGCCAACCGAGCGGTTGCGAACCCGGACGCGCCCACCGAGGTCGCGCAAGCGACCTCGCGGCCGCGAAGCGGCCGTGCGTGGCTGAGTGAAGGATGCCTGTGGGGGGCTAAACGAAGGATGCCTGTGGGGGGCTAAATAAAAACCCTGCAAGCGAGACGCGGCCCGGCCGACAAGCGGGTGTGAGCTCCACGGACCTGGTCACTTCTCCCGCCTCCGCTCGCGCTCGCGCTCGGGGTGCTCGTATCCTCCGCGACCCCCGGCGATCGCGGGCGATTGGGCGCGCGGGCGGACCTCCGAGGGCTCCCGCGAAGGGCGGGAGCCCTCCAGTCGTCCTCGTTGACAGTTCGTCCGCCCGAACGCGACTCTTTCGATCCTTGAGGCGCTTGGGCCAATACGAGCTGCTGCGCAAGATCGGCTCCGGTGGCATGGCCGAGGTCTGGATGGGCCGGCGGCCCGCCATGGGCGGCGCGAGCAAGGCGGTCGCGATCAAGCTGCTCGCTCGGCACATCGTCGACGACCCGGGCTACCGGCAGATGTTCATCGAGGAGGCCCGCCTCTCGATGCTGCTGACCAACTCCAACGTCGTGCAGGTGTTCGACGTCGGCGAGGCCGACGGCGAGTGCTTCATGGTGATGGAGTGGGTCGACGGCATGAACCTCGCCGAGCTGACCCGCAAGCTGATCGGCCAAGGTGAGCGGATCGCCACCGAGGTCGCTGCCCACGTGATCGCCGAGGTCCTGCGCGGCCTCGCGTACGCCCACGGCCTCCACCACGACGGCAGCCAAGCGACGATCGTGCACCGCGACGTGTCGCCGCAGAA
>CBFGLP010000492.1:0-2794 GCA_965649595.1 uncultured Myxococcales bacterium
CCTGCTCGGCGAGGCCAACGTGACCGGCTCGGCGGGCCAGACCGTGTACAGCATCAAGTGGGATCTCACCGATCAGGGCATCGGCGTGATCACGATCCGGCTCAAGCCGATCCGTGGCGAGACCCCGCTGTTCGGCGTGCCCTCGCGTGGCAGCCAGAAGTACTTGGGCCTGTTCTCGGGCCTCAAGGTCCCGCGCTCGGTCGTCAGCGGCCACTCGTGCCAGACGACCGAAGGTGCCGCACCGGCCGAGGGCGAGTGATCTGTCGATGACCAGCGTCGGATTGTTCGGCAAGACGCCTTCGCAGCGCGACTTCGTGCGCGTCAACATCGGCACCCCGGTCGTCACGGCCTTCGATCAGTGGCTGCGCGAGAGCGTGATGACGCTGCCCGAGCTGCGCGCCCACCTGCCCCCGGAGCCGCTGCCCTTCGTGTTCCGGGCCCCCGACGAGGTCGGCTACCTGATCGGCGTGATGAAGGGCAGCGAGGACGGGGTCGGTCGCGAGTTCCCGCTCGCGATCTTCCACCACCTCGACGGCAGCGCCCACGCCAACGACTTCGCCGGGATCCCGCGCGCCTACGCCTCGTTCGTGGCCGCGGCCGGCGACATGCTCGGGCGCGTCGACCAGAGCGATCCCAGCCATCTGCCCTGGATGCTCGACCAGCTGCCGCTGCCCGATCCCGTGGCTGTCTCGTTGGCCTGGGAGGCTGGCATGTACGCGCTCGCCAACGTGTCCGCCGACGAGCTGCTTGATCGGCTGTTCTCGCGCCCGACCGGCAACCCCGAAGGCGACCGCTGGCCCGACGACTACGCGTTCGGGCTCGGCATGGCCTTGTCCGCGTGCGCGCGGGTGGCCGGACAGCCGCCGAGCGGCTCCGCCGTCACGCTCGACTGCCCGGTCACCTCCGACACCGAGCTGGTGTTCTGGCTCGAGCTCGCTCGCCGAGCCCTCCGCTGGTCGGGCCCGCCCAGCTTCATGTGGTCGCAGCGGCAGTATCGGCTCTTGCTCGTGCTCGGCAGCCCCAGCGCCAAGCTGCTCGGGCTGCTCGGCACGCCAGGTACCTTCGACGACAGCGTCTGGCCGATCATCCCCGAGGATGAGGAGCACGCCGCCCGCGGCCAGCGCTTGCTCGACCCGCAGCGGCGCGGCTTCATCGATCGGCCCGGCCAAAACGCTGCGATGCTGCTCGACGCCCTGGTCGGCTGACGACCTCGAGAGGACCCGCCCCATGAACAGCCAGCAGAGCTCCGCCGCCCGCGATCGCGTCAGCATCCTCTACCGCGACAAGGAGACCTCGCAGGAGCGCGAGCTGCCGCTCAAGATCCTGGTCGTCGGCGACTACACCGGCTGCGAGGACGACCGCCCGCTCGACGAGCGCAAGCCGATCCGCATCGACCGCGGCAACTTCGGCGCGGTCATGGCCGAGCACGGCCTGCGGCTGCGCTTCAACTGCGCGAACAAGCTGACCGACGATCCCGAGCACACGCTGGCTTGTGATCTCAAGTTCGCCTCGTTCGCCGACTTCGGGCCCGAGTGGGTCGCCCAGCAGATCCCCGAGCTGCGGGGGCTGGTCGATCGCCGGCGGGCGCTCACGGAGCTCAAGGCCTGGCTCGCCAACTCGCCCGAGCTGGCCGAGCGCATCCGTGCGGTGTTGGCCGATCCCCAGCAGCGCAACCTCTTGCGGCGCGAGCTGAGCCTGCGCGGAGTCGGGGAGGAGCCGTGAGCGACGACTCGGCCATCGAGTGGATCCTCGCGGGCGCGGGCGTCGGGCCGGGCAGCAGCGACTATCCGGTCCTGCGCGAGGCCGTCGAGGCCTACCTGCGCGCGCGCCTGCTCGAGTTCGATGATGCGGTCGAGGCCGAGGCCGAGCAGGTGCCTGCCGTCGCGCAGGCCGACGCGGCGGCGAGCTTGGACGGGTCGCCGAGCTCGGACGCGCCGCCCCTCCTAGACGCCCCGGGCCTGCTCGACCAGATGCTCGAGGCTCCAAAGCTCGTCGTCGACTCGCGCTTCAAGACCGGTCGTCGCTACGACCCCGCGCAGATCGTCGTCGACAAGCCCGGCGTCGATCTGCTGATCGTCGAGATCGATCGCCTGCTCGCCGCTCAAGTCGACGAGGTCCTGCATTACCCCGATTATCAGGCGCTCGAGTCAGCCTGGCGCTCGCTTCGCTTTCTGGTCGCCAACGTCAATTTCCGCGAGAACGTCCAGGTCTACCTGCTCAATTGTCGCAAGCAGGATCTGATCGACGACTTCGAGGATGCGCCCGAGATCGCCAAGTCTGGCCTCTATCGTCTGGTCTACTCGACCGAGTACGGGACCTTCGGCGGCGAGCCCTACGGGGTCATCTGCTGCGACTACGAATTCGACGCCGGCCCCGTCGACATGGCGCTCTTGGCCAACTGTGCTTCGGTCGCCGCGATGGCCCACGTGCCCTTCATCGCGAACACGTCGCCGCGCTTCTTTGGCGAGGACAGCTTCGACAACCTGCCCACCTACGACGACGTTCGAGCGATCTTCCAGACCCCGCTCTACACCCGCTGGAACTCGTTCCGCGACAGCGAGGACGCCCGCTACGTCGCGCTCTGCCTGCCGCGCTTCCTGCTGCGCGAGCCCTACACGCGGCATCACGTGCACGCGTTCGCCTATGAGGAGCGCACGCTGAGCAAGGACGACTACCTGTGGGGCCACGCCAGCTACGCGTTTTGTACCCGCGTCGCCGACTCGTACGCGCGCTATCGCTGGAGCCCCAACATCGTCGGGCCGACAGCCGGCGGCGCCGTCGAGGGCCTACCGAT
>CBFGLP010000493.1:0-3667 GCA_965649595.1 uncultured Myxococcales bacterium
CTCGATGACGGGGAGTGGGCGACCTACGGGATCTCGGGCTGAGCCAGGCGGGCACTACTGCTCGGCTTGGAGCAGCCGCCGGATCTCGCGATTGGCGAGGTGGACCTTCTCCTGCGCCGCCACCAGCGCCCGCTGAGCGTGCTCCCATGCTTCGGCGCTGACGCGTCGCAGGCTCTCGTCTTGCTCGCTGTCGGCCTGCATGCCCGACACGAAGTGGACATCCTTGCGTCCGCCCGCGGCGTCCGGTTGCGTGGCCCCGATCGGGAGCAGCTCGGCGAGCCGCTCGCGGGCGGCACGGAGGTCGTCGTGGGCTCGGTCGAGCTCGGCGAGGATGTCGGCGATCGAGTTGTTCTCGGCCATTGCTTTGTCCCGCACGGAGAGTGCGACGGCAAAGGGTAACTCTGACCGATCGTGGCTGCACCCGTGCGGCCACGGCCCGTGGGCCGGGGATCGAGCTCAGCCACCGATCTTGAGCGCGGTAGTCTCGATGTTGCCCCGCGCATCGCGAGCGCGCACGACCACCCGATGCGCCCCAGGCTCGAGGTCGTCGGGCAGCGCGATCTCGAAGCGCTCGCTGGCGGAGTCGAACAGCCCGTCGGTCGGGCTGGCCGCGCGGAACGGCTTGCCGTCGACCGAGAACGCGACGTCGTGCACGTACCCACCTTGGTCGCGGGCCGTGCCGGTGATCCGACCAGCCTCGAGCTTGACGCCCTCGAGGGTCGGGCGCGTGCGATCGATGACGAGCGGCTCGCTGATCAGCACGTCGCGCTCGGCACGGGCGCTGCCGTTGCTGGGCTCGTCGCTGGCGACCAGCTGTAGCTCGTAGATCCCGTCGGGCAGCGTGTCGAGATCGAGGGAGAAGTCCTTCTTCTCGAGCGGGCCGTCCTGGTTGAGCTTGACCCACTCGTCGTCGCTGCCGCCCTCGGGGCGGATGCGAAGGTCGTAGATGAGGTCGTCGCCGTCGCGCGCCTCGACCTCCCACTCGATCTTGATCGTCGACTTGGTCTCCTCGTCGTCGGAGATCTCGAAGGTCGGCGGCTTGGCGCTGACGATCTCGACCAGCGGCGGGAGGTTCTCCGGCGCGAAGAAGACCTGGAGGTCGCGCAGCTCGGCGGTCGCGTCGGCGAGCACGACCTCGACCTGCATGTAGCGGCGCTGCGGCAGGTCGGCGGAGCCGCGCAGCTCGGCGCCCTGCTGGGTCAGCGGGACCGCCTTCCAGGCGCTCCAGCGATCGTCGACCTCGGCGGTCGGGCCGGTCCGGACGCGCAGCTCGAGCTTGCCCTTGCCGCGCACGACGATGCTGCCGTAGCGGGCGGGTCGCTTGGCGTCGAGCACGTTGCTGACCCAGCGGGCCTTGGCCGCGGGCGTGGGCTCGAGCGCGTAGACGGCCCCGCCGTCGCTGGCGGTAGCGAGCAGGTTGCCGTCGCCCAGCGCACACAATGACGTGGCTTGGCGCTGCTCGAGATCGGCGATCACTGCCACGTCGCGGCGGCTGCGGGCGCGATAGATCTTTCCGCCTTGCGAGCTGGCGACCAGCACGGTCCCGGCGTCGTCGGCCGCGAGCAAGTCGATGAAGTACTGGCCGCCCTTGTCGAGCCAGCGGTCCCACGCGGCGTCTTGCGTGCGCTGGAGGTCGCGACCTTCGCCGAGATCGATCGCCCACAGCTCGGCGTCGGCGTTGGCCTTCGCGCGATCGGTGTTGTTGTCGACCGGCTTCTCGCCGGTCAGGCTCGAGCGGTTGAGCTGGTTGGTCAGCGCCTGGCGGCTCGAGATGCTGCGCTCCTCGAAGTCGTTGATCGCGGCGACCAGCCACGAGCCCGAGATCGTCAGCGCGCGCACCTCGTCGCCGATGAACTCGTGCAGCAGGACGCCCTCGAGCTTGTCGTTGACCTGGTAGAGCCGGGCCTTGGGCGAGGTCCCGACGAGGATCTGCTCGCCGACGGGCAGCACTGCGAGCACGTCCTTCTCGGGCGTGTCGAGCACGACCTTGGCGTCCTTGCCGTCGGTGCCGATCGACCACAGCTCGCCCTCGGGGCCCGTGCCGATCAGCAAGCGACCCTTGTGCGGGACGATCGCCCAGACCTGCTCGACCTTCAGCTCGGCGAAGGGCGACACTGCCCCCTTCTTGACGTCGACGCGCAGCAGCTTGCCGCCAGGCAAGGTCGCGACGACCAGATCACCGCCGGGCAGCCGCGCCATCGCGCTGACGACCACGCCCTCGAGCGCGGCGAGCTGCTCGACCACCGGCGTCTTGCCCTGCAGCTTGACGGTCTGGATCGTCGCCGCGTCGGCGGTGCCGACCCAGGCTTGCTTGCCGTCGACCAGGCAGGTGAACGCGGCGCTGGCTTGCAAGCTGGCGGAGCTGCTCGCGTAGCCGCGGGTGACCTTGCCGCTGCCTTCGATCGCGGCGCCCTCGACCTCGCCTGCATCGAACTCGTCGAAGCTGTCGATCGCGTGGGTCTGGGTGCCGCCGGCGAGCGCCAAGGAGGCCGAGCCGACCATCAGGCCGGCAACCAGAGCGAGAGAGGCGAAGCGGGGGAGCGAGCGCGAGGCGGAGGTCATCGGAGGGACAGAGGACGGCGACGTCCAAGGACGGGCGTGCGTAGAGAGGGGAGGGACGAGTCCCTCGTCAATCGATCGACTTGGCCGGCAGCACATCGAGCTCGAGGCTGGCGTCGCCCTGAATGATGCCGTCGGTTCGGACCACCCGACGGGCGGCGCGCTTGAAGTTGACCGCCTGGCGGTTGCTGCCACCAGGGCTGAGCGTCTGCATCACGCTCTCGGGCAGGGTCTCGACCAGGCCGTGCTCGGTCGCGAGGCCCTCGCTCGGCTGGTACACGGTGCCGATCATGCTGCGCGTGGGGTAGCTCTGCGCGATGTTGTCGAGCAGGTCGTCGAGCGAGTTGGGCAGCGGCGCGTAGGGGGTCACGTAGTCTCCGCCGGCCAGCTCGATCACCACGCGCTCGCCACCGGCGTCCTCGGGGATCCGGATCGTGAACGTCTCGGTCCGAACCGGCCCGCGCGGGGGCTTGAGGTCGACGAGCAGCTCGACCAGCTCGCCCGCTCGGATCTCGCCATCGCCGATCCGGATGCGATCGATCCGCTCGACCGGCGCGCCGTAGACCAGCTTGGCCTCCTGCTCGACCGAGCGGATCTGGGCGATCTCGAACTGGTTGTCGAGCGCGGCGAGCATCACGAAGAACGCTCGGCTCTGGGCCATCAGCCCGCGCACGATCCCGCGCGGGAAGAAGGTCTCTTCGTAGACCTCGATCGTCCGGGGGCCTTTGGAGGTCTCGAGCTGGATGCGGTGGGTGGTCTCGAGCACGACCTCGACCGCGTCGTTGCCCGACTCCTCGACCGCATCGAGCAGCAGCGAGGCGACCAGCGGCGCCGTGAGCATCTGGCTGTCGGCGACCGAGCTCGCGTAGGCGCGCGCGGGCAGGTCGGGGTCGGGACCTTGGACCGTGGTCGCGACCGGGATCATGCCGACGTCGATGTCGGTGCGCAGGTAGATCGCCGGCTGGCGATCCTGGATCATCGTGCCCTGCACCTGCTTGGCGCTCGACAGCTTCACCGAGCGCTCGACGCTGGCCAGGATCGTGTGCACGTGGGCATTGGCGATCGGCAGCTTGCTCGGACCCTCGCCGTACATCGGGTGGCCGAACGC
>CBFGLP010000494.1:0-2025 GCA_965649595.1 uncultured Myxococcales bacterium
ACCCGATGCCCACGAAGGATCGCGAGCAGGAACTCGCGACCGTCGCGGTGGCGATCGAGCCGGCGGATCGCCGTGGCCGTGTCGCAGAGCTGCTCGAGCTCCTCGCGGCTGAACTGCTGGCTGAGCAGCACGAAGAAGGGACGACCGTCGCGGAACAACAGGGTGCGTCGGCGGGCTCCGTCTTGGATCGCGTCGCGGAATTCCTCGTAGCTGATCGACATCGCGTTCTCGCCCTGGTCGGCGTGAGTGTGTGGGCCGACCGGCGGGACTGTAGGGCAATTCCGACCGTACTGCTCGGCCCGCGAGATCCCTGCCGGCTCCGTGGATTGCCCAGCTCGCGCTGACTCTTGCGCATCGTCGCGCGTGTGGGTCGCCGTCAGCCCTACACGGAGGAGGTCCGAGATTCGCGGACAGTCGATGGGACGTGCGCCCCCATTTCCGCGACCCGCGTCGGTCCCCTACACTGCGCAAGTGACTCTGGAGGCTGGGAGCTCGCGCTTGGTATCGCCTCGCAACCCGGGACGGGTTCGCGTCGCGAGCGTGGTCTCTTCGACCAGCTTGCACTCGGTCCCGATCGGCAGTGACCTGATCGTCACTGGTGATGATCTCTCCGGCGAGGTTACCGGCCTGCTCGCGGGCATGCAGCCGCGCGTATCGGTCAACTTCGTCGCCCGCGAAGAGCTGCTCTCCGCCTGCGCCAACGAACGCGAGGCGCCCGAGGCGATCATCGCCGCGCTCGACCAGCTCGACACGAGCTCGTTGGGCTGGCTGCGTCAGATCGTTGCGACGCTGCGTCTGCCGGTGCTGGTGATCGTGCCAGCGCATCCAGCCCAGCGCTCGGCGCTGCGCCGCCAGGCACAGGAGGTCGGCGCGATCGACTGTCTGCTGCGCGACGAGCTCTCGGCCCCGCTGCTCGAAGCGGCGGTCGCCCACGCGCGCAACCACGCCAGCCTCGGCGGGCGCTTGGCCGAGCTGCGCGATCGCTTCGCGTTGGCGATCCGCGGGGCGAAGGACGGCATGTGGGAGTGGGATCTCGTCCGCCAGCGCGTGTTCTACTCGCAGCGCTGGCGCGAGCTGCTCGGCCTCGCCAACGAGCAGGTCCGTCCGATCATCGAGACCTGGCTGAGCCGCGTGCACCCCCAGGACCTCGATCGCCTGCGCGGCGATCTCGAGGCGCACCTCGGCGGCGTGATCCCGGTCCACGAGAACGAGCACCGGATCCGCGACGGCGAGGGTCGCTGGCGATGGGTGCTCAGCCGCGCGGTCATCCATCGCAACAGCGAGGGCAAGGCCCTGCGCATGGCCGGCTCGCTGACCGACATCACGCCCTATCGCCAGCGCGAGCAAGCGCTGCGCGAGCAGAGCCGGCATGACGCGCTGACCAACCTGCCCGATCGTCGGGTGCTGCTCGAGCACCTCGCCCGTGCGGTCGAGCTGGCCCAAGCCCACGAAGACTTCGCGTTCGTGGTCTTGCTGATCGAGGTCGATCGCTTCGCGCAGATCCGCGACAGCTTCGGCGTGAGCGCGGCCGACGAGGTGTTCGCGGTCGTGGCTCGGCGCCTGCGCGCGTGCCTGCGCCCCGAGGATCACCTGTTCCGCTTCGGACCCGACAAGCTCGCGATCCTGCTCGAGGACATCGACCCCGGCCAGGGCACCTTGGTCGCCGATCGCATCCATAGGTCGGTCGCCGATCCGATCACGGTCGCGGGCGAGACCACGTTCACGACCGTCAGCATCGGCATGACCTCGAGCGCGCACGGCTACACCAGCGTCCAGGAGGTCATCGCCGACGTCAGCTCGGCGGCCGACACCGCGCGCGACCGCGGCCGCAACCGCCACGAGATCTACGACACCAGCATGCGCATCGAGTCGCGGACCTTGCTCGCGCTCGAGATGGCGCTCCGCGACGCGCTCGACAAGGACCAGTTTCAGCTGCACTTCCAGCCGATCTTCAAGATCGAAGACTCCGGTCGTGGGCGTGGTCGCAGGCTGCTCGGCTTCGAGGCGTTGCTGCGGCTCGAGCAC
>CBFGLP010000495.1:0-2536 GCA_965649595.1 uncultured Myxococcales bacterium
CTGCGCCCCGACTGCTTCGGCGACATCGTCGCCGCGGTCGCGCTGTAGCGCCCGGGCCCGCTCGAGGGCGGCATGGTCGACCAGTTCATCGACTGCAAGCACGGCCGGCGCGCCATCGAGTACCCGCACGAGCTGCTGACCGAGGTCCTCAAGGAGACCTACGGCGTGTTCGTGTACCAGGAGCAGGTCATGCTCGCCGCCCAGATCCTGGCCGGCTTCACGCTCGGCGGCGCCGACTTGATGCGCCGCGCGATGGGCAAGAAGAAGGCCAAGGAGATGGAGCAGCAGCGCAAGCTCTTCGTCGACGGCTGCGCGCAGGCCAACGACATCCCCGAGAAGAAGGCCAACGAGATCTTCGACTTGATCGACAAGTTCGCCGGCTACGGCTTCAATAAGTCGCACTCGGCGGCGTATGGGTTGATCACGTATCAGACCGCGTATTTGAAGCACCACTACCCCGAGTGCTTCATGTGCGCGCTGATGACCTGCGACAAGGACAAGTCCGAGAACGTGGTCAAGTTCATCGCCGAGGCGCGCACGATGGGCATCACCGTGCTGCCGCCCGACGTCAACGAGTCGGCCTCGGACTTCAACGTGGTAGTGCGGCGGGACGCCGCCGCGACGAGCGAAGAGCCCAGCGCGGCGAACGGGAAGGGCAAGCCGAACGGGAAGGCCAAGGGCAAGCCGAAGAAGCCCGCCAACGGCTCGGCCGACGGCTTGGCGATCCGCTTCGGCATGGGCGCGGTGCGCAATGTCGGCGGGACGGCGGTCGAGTCGATCCTGGCCGCGCGCAGCGAAGAGGGCCCGTTCGAGAGCCTGTTCGAGCTGTGTCGCCGCGTCGACCTCAAGAAGGTAAACAAGCGCACGCTCGAAGGGTTGATCCACGCGGGCGCGATGGACTCGGTCGCCGGGGGCCGCGGTCGCGCTACGTTGATTGCCGCGATCGACAAGGCCGTCGAGCAGGGCCAGTCGAGCCAGCGCGACCGCGACAGCGGGCAGCGGGGCCTCTTCGATCTCTTCGCGACCGAGCAGGTCTTCCATGAGGAGTACCCCAAGGTCGAGGAGTGGACGCCCAAGCAGCGCCTCTTGGCCGAGCGCGACGCGCTGGGCTTCTACCTGACCGGGCACCCGCTCGACCGCTTCCAGCAGGACATCGACAAGCACGCGAGCCTGCGGATCGGCGAGCTGAACAAGGATCACGACGGCAAGGAGCTGGTGCTCGGCGGGGTGGTCTCGGAGCTGCGAGAGATTCACACCAAGGCCGGCAAGATCATGGGCGTGTTCCAGCTCGAGGATCAGTTCGGCCGCGTCGAGGTCGTGGTGTTCCCCAAGACCTGGGCGCAGCCGGTCGACGCCAACGACGAGGCCAGCCCGAGCTGGGGGCAGTGGCTGCTCGGCCACGGCGAGGACCCGGTGTTCGTGACCGGCAAGGTCGAGGCCGAGAAGAACGACGTCGGCGAGGTCACCCGCTACAAGATGTTCCTGACCAAGGCCGAGCCGATCGCCAAGGTCCGCGAGGCTCGGACCCGCGGCGTGCGGCTGCGGCTGCGGGCCGAGCAGCTGAGTGACGAGCGGATCTTGGCGCTCAAGCACCTGGTGGTCGATCACCGGGGGTCGTGCTCGATGGAGCTCGAGGTGACGGTGCCCGACCGCTATCAGACCAAGATCGTGTTCGGGGACGAGTACCGGGTCAGCGCTGATGACTCGCTGTTCTTGGCGCTGGAGAAGCTGTTCGGGGAGCCGGTCGCGGAGCTGGCTTGATGTGAGCGAACCATCGGAGGGCGGTCGCGGGCCGGGCAAAGTTCGTGACCAGCTTCCGAGGGTTCGGGCACACCCAGGTGCGTGGCGGATGCTGCCAGCGCGCGGGAGCGCGCACCCACCGACACCGAGCTGATCGCCGCGATCATGACCGGCGACGAGCGGGCGTTCACACAGCTCTACCGCCGGCACGCGCGGGCGATCGCAGGGGTCGTGTACCGGCTGCTCGGCGAGAGCAGCGAGCTCGACGACGTGATGCAAGAGACGATGCTCGAGACGCTGCGCTCGCTGCATCGCCTCGCCGACCCCGAGCGGATCCGCAGCTTCATGGCCACGATCGCGGCTCGGATCGTGTACCGCAAGCTGCGTGGGCGAGAGCGGCGACGACGAGGGGACGAGCTGATCGAGGCGCTGCAGCCCAGCTCGACGGATCCGTGCGAGCGGGCGCGGATCGAGGAGCTCTACCGGGCACTCTGGCAGCTCCCCGAGGACCAGCGGGTGCCGTGGATGCTGACCCAGATCGAGGGCATGACCCTCGAGGAGGCCGCGAGCGCTTGCGACCTGTCGCAGTCGACCGTGCGGCGTCGGATCAAGGAAGCCCAGCGGCGGCTGGATCGGAGGCTGCGCGATGCTCGAGCCTGATGAGCCGAAGGTCGCGGCTCGCGAGGCCGCGCAGCCGCCGTGGGATGACCTACGCGAGGCTCGAATCCTCAAGAGCGTGCTCGCGGCGCGGGTCGAGCAGCCTACGCGCGAGCCTTCGCTCGAACAGCCGCCCGTG
>CBFGLP010000496.1:0-2138 GCA_965649595.1 uncultured Myxococcales bacterium
GTCGCTCTTTGCGTTGCTGGTGCTGCTGGTGTTGCTGGTGCCCCTGGCCGCGCTCTGGGGTGCATGGATGGCAGAGAGCGACGAGCACGACCTGGTTATCGATCCCGTGATCGACGAAGCAAGCGCGTCCACGTTGGACAGCGACGCGAGCGAGGGAGATGCTCCGAGCATCGAGGTGGTGGTTGCGATGGCGAAGTCGGGGGATCCGATGCAGGCGTGGGTGGAGCTCCAGAAGGTCGAAGAAACCCAGAACGTCGAAGTCGAGGATCTATTGCTGATCGCTCAGACCTTGAAGCAGCGGGCCGAGCTCAGCGAGGGGCGTCAACGAGCGGTCACGGTCGAAGTCGGCCAACGCATAGCGAGGCGAGGTTGGATGCTCGCGGCAGGCACGGGAGACACACAGTTGCGTGCGCAAGCCAAGCAGCTCTTCGAGCAGTTGGAGCGGGTCAGCCCAAGCAATCCACCGTCCCGTCTTCGTTAGTGGCACCCCAACTGCAAATCGTCAGAGTACCGGCACACGTCACCCCCGGCGGTGGTTGAGCGCCGCTCTCTCCAACGTAGACACACTCATCTTCGGTATTGCTGCAACACACCCAGCTCGAATCGTCGAAGATTTCACCGGGGCCGGTGTAGCTCCCCGGTGACTGACAGAAGCCCGCTGCACAAGCACTCGGACCATCCTGATAGCACTCGATCCGCCCGGAACCGATCGGCGCGCCATACTCACACCAGAACTTCATCCCGCTCGTGCATCGCCCCACGGCGTCGGGAAGCTTGCAAGAAGCCGTGTCGGAGATCGAGCAACAGACGTCCTTGTCGAGCACCGGAGGATCGATCCGGGGGTCGCAGAAGCGCGAGACGATCTGACCGTGGGTGTCTGCGTAAGGGGAGCCGTCGGCGGCTCGCACCGGCTCCGCACAGAGATCGGGCGGCTGCGGATCGTTGGCGTGAGCCGATGGGACGACCAACAGAGCAAGAAGAGCGAGCACGCTGAACGTTCGGACTTGCATGCTGCCAACCTACCACGCGCGGCACACACCTTCGCCCGACTCCGGCGGGGCTAGCGGCGGTCAAGCACTCACGGAAGGTCGCCTGGCAAGCATGTGGCGAACTCGTTCGCGAGCCCTGCTGCCAACGTGGGGCACTCGGCGAGTGCGGCGTCACGCTCGGTCGCGCACTCGAGGTGCCAGCCGTCGGCCCCACACTCGTCGAAGAGCAGACACTCGTCGAACGCTTCCATCACCGGCACCACGCAAGCGAAGTAGTCCTCGCCGACGTCTTCTCGCCCCTCGAACGCTTGCACGATGCACGACGCCACGCTCGGGTCGAAGTCTCCGTATGCTGCCCGGCACTCGTCGGGCGTGGCGAAGCCGAAGCTGTCATAGCAGCCGCAGTACTGCCCGACGATCGCATCGTAGGTCACACCGTAGGCGTCGACTTCGTCCGTGATGTCGGCGGGCTCTTTGCAGCCCACGAGCGACAGCAAGGACAGGGCGACGAGCCAGGGGGAGCGGACCGGGACCGGCATCGAGCGCAGGCTACCAAACTCCGCCTACTCCTCGCGCTCGTCCACCTTGTTCACACGGGCGACGAGCAGCGCGGCGCCGAGCCCCAAGGCAGAGCCAGCCACGATGCCGGCTGCCAGCGCCGTGTTGTTGTTGTCCGAGGTCGGGGAGGGTGCTGGAGCTCGGGGCACCTGAGCCGCGGCCTTGACGAGATCGTTGCTCCCCGCGAGCGCGGGTGTTCGGATTCTCCGAGGGGGAGGCAGTGCACGAGCGGGCTTCAGGTCGGGTGCATCGACGACGCTCGGGCTGCCGTGCAGCAGCGGGTTGACGGGGGAGACCTTGACCCCGGCCGCCGCGAGCCGGCTGCGGAAGTCCTTGTCGCTGACTCGTCGCAGGTCGATCAACATCCGCTTGGGGCTCGTGAGCAGGGCCTCGCGCTCCTTAATGAAGCTCCGGCCAAGCTCGTTGTCCCGGACCTTGCCGTCCCGGTAGAGCGCCCCCCGCCCCTGGTGTCACATACGCCACCTCGTGTGACTGGAGCACCGCGCGTTGCAGACGGACGAGGTACCCGCAGAAAGGCTCGATGACCCGCTCGAAGATCGAGTGCTCGAAGCCCAGCGCGAAGCTGTCGTC
>CBFGLP010000497.1:0-6265 GCA_965649595.1 uncultured Myxococcales bacterium
GCGCTCGGCGTCGGCATGCTGGTCGACAACAGCATCGTCGTGCTCGAGGCGATCGCCCGCGTGCGCGAGCAGAACCCGACGATGGGCCGGCGTGAGAGCGCGATCGCGGGCACCAAGGAGATCGCCGCCTCGGTCGTCGCCTCGACGCTCACGACCGTCGCGGTGTTCTTCCCGATGGCCTTCGTGGTCGGCGTCGCCGGCCAGCTGGTCTCGGACCTCGCCTATGCGGTGAGCTTCTCGATCCTCTCGTCGATGCTGGTCAGCCTGACGCTGGTGCCGGTGCTGCAAGCGCTCGGGGACCAAAGCGACGTGCGACCCGAGCCGCCCACGGGCAAGCCGAAGCGTCGGCGGATCGTGCTCGCGTGGTTGACCGCGATCCCGGCCCTGGTCTGGGTCCCGATCCGCTTGACCGTGCGCGGGCTCGGTTGGTTGCTCGGCAAGCTGGCCTGGCCGCTCGCTAGTGTATGGGAGTGGGCCGAGCGGCAGTACCCGAAGCTGCTGCGCGGCGTCCTGCGAGTGCGCGTGCTCGTGCTGCTGATCGCGATCGGGCTGTGCGCCGCGTCGCTGATCCGCGGACAAGAGCTCGGCCGTACGCTGCTGCCCGAGGTCCGGCAGGGCGAGATCTATCTTCAGCTCGAGCTGCCGCAGGGCACCGCGCTCGAGCAGACGACCGTGCTGACCCAGGCGATCGTCCGCGAGCTCGAGCGCGAGGAGAACGTCGAGCTGGTGTTCGCGCGAGTCGGCAGCATCACGCAAGGTGGCTCGGCGACTGGCGGACAGACCGGCACACACCTGGCCCAGATCAACTTGAAGCTGCCCGACGAGCTGGCCGCGGGCCCCGAGCTGGCCGCGGTCGAGGACGCGCTCTTCCAGCGCGCGACCGAGGTTAGCGACCAGGTGCTGGCAGGCTTCGTCAGCCCCACGGGGGCTGATGGGGGGATCGAGCATCGCGTGCGCCTCGGTCGGCCCGAGCTGTTCGCGTTCGATGCACCAATCGAGATCCAGGTGTTCGCGGACGAGAGCGCCGACGCGATCGAGCACGCCAAGCGCCTGCTCCCGCGCCTGCGCGAGCTCGACGGCCTCGCCGACGTGGCCGCCGACGATCTCAGCGGCCGCCCGGAGGTCCAGGTGGTGTTCGATCGCCAGCGGCTCGGCCTCGCCGGGCTGGACGTCGAGCTGGCGTCCGCGGCGGTCCAGCGGGCAATCCAAGGCGGCATCGCCGGCCAGCTGCACGCGCCCGACAAGCAGCTCGACATCCGGGTCACGCGAGCGCTGGCCGAGCGCTCGAAGGTCGAGGACGTCGAGCGTGTGCTGGTCGGCTTGGTCCCCAGCCAGCGCGCCGGCGAGCCAGGAAAACCGGTCCCGCTGAGCGCCGTCGCCGAGGTGAGCGAGACGGTCGGCCCGGCCGAGATCCGCCGGATCGACGGTCGTCGCGGCCTGCGGATCCGTGCTCGAGCCGAGGGCGACGCGAGCTCCGATCTCGCCGCGCTCGCGGACGAGGTCGAGGCCGTGCTCGAGGTCGCCGCCGCCGAGATCCCGGCCGGTCGCTACATTGAAGCCGAGGTCGCTGGCCAGGCCGAGGCGATGGGCGACTCGCTACAGAGCCTCGCGTTCACGGCCGCGCTGGCGATCTTCTTGGTCTACGTGGTGATGGCGTCGAGCTTCGAGAGCCTCCACCACCCCTTGCTGATCATGCTGACGGTCCCGCTCGCCGCGGTCGGGGTGGTCGGGGTCTGCTTGCTGACCAACACGCCGATCTCCGCGATGGTCGGGATCGGTGGAATTATTCTAGGCGGCATCGTGGTCAACAACGCGATCGTGATGATCGACGCGGTCAACCAGCGCCGCGGTCGCGGGTTGACCGTCGAAGAGGCGCTGGTCGAGGCCGCGAGCCTGCGCGTGCGGCCGATCCTGATGACGACCGCGACGACCGTGCTGGGCTTGCTGCCGATGGCGCTCGGTCTCGGTGAAGGCGCGGCGCTTCGCCAGCCGCTGGCGCTGTCGGTGATCGGTGGGTTGGTGGTCGCGACGGCGCTGACCTTGCTGGTGATCCCCTGCGCCTACGCGCTGGCGCCTGGTCGGCGGCGCAAGGCTTGGGAGACCAGCTGAGCCCGAAGGCTCGTCCGCGGAGACGTTCGCGTCGAGACGAGCGCGACTACGTGGTGCACTTGGGCGATTGATCCACCGGGGCAGCGCGAGGCTCGAGATATAGCATCCTCCCCTGCTCGAAATGGGAGGTCCGAGCATGTCGCGAATTTTTTTTGTCGGCTGCGTGATCCATCAATAGGCCCAATGAAACCACGGGGTGCAACGCGTCGTGCGAGGCCGGCATGAGCCGACCTGGGCTCGACGCGGCCCAATCGACGAAACGGACCAAGACCGATGATCAAGCAACAGACGATGTCCCCGATGGTGTGCCTGAACGTGGCGAGCGGCTCGATGAGCGCGTGCGACGGGCTCGGCGAAGTTGACGATCCGAGCGTGACCGGCCCTCAGGCGAGGGAGTCGACTCACGAGAAGAAGGTCGCAGCCGCATGATCGAAGCGCAGCCCTCTGGGCATTTCGGGAGTGCAACAAGATCCTCCGAGGGGAGTCGGCACGAGACCACGTCTCGCGCACGACTGCCCAGTGGAACTGTTTCGCCAGCCCAACGGGCTGAAGTCCGAGTGAGAGCGATGATGAAGCAATCAACGATGTCCCTGATGGTGTGCCTCTGCGTGGCGAGCGGCTCGATGACCGCGTGCGACGGGACGGACGAGTACGACGATCCGAGCGCGAGCGATGCATTGGCGATCGCCGAGCCTGCCGCGCTCGAACTCGGAATGTGGCCAGCCCCCGAGCTCGCCAGCGAGCCGATCACCAGCACGGCATTCGAAGGCGAGATCGCTCCTGCGATCCTCGAGCAGGAAGCCGTCCCCGCTGGCCACCACCACCACCACCATCACCCACGCGTCAAGAAGCCCAAGCCCGGGCTAATGATTGGCTGGCTGGAGTGGGCCCTCGCGCAACCGTGGAACGAGGGGCCAATCAACGACCCGACCGGAGAGGGGTGCGGGATCGGCCAGCAAGGTCCGGTGTGGTACCTGGCCGGCACCAGCGGAGGGCCCGCGACGCGCGAGTGTGACGTTCCGGTTGGCAAGAAGCTCTTCTTCCCCTTGATCAACCGCTGGTGTGTGTTCCCGGAAGAGTACTACCCGACCGAGGAATCGATCGAGGAAGCCATCCCCTACCGCGAGGCCTGGCTCGATGACCAATATGCAAACACCTGCGACCTGACCTTGCGCATCGACGGTCAAGAGGTGCTGTCCTTCGACGAGCTCTACGAGGATCTCTACATTCGCGTCGACGAGCTCTTCGAGGTCGACGTCCACGACGAGCACTGGGCCCCGGAGTACTTCTCCGGTGGCAGCATGCCGATGATCGCGGACGGCAACTACGCCCTGATACCGCCACTTCCGCCCGGCGACCACGTGATCGAGTTCGGGGGCGAAATCTGCGGCGACTACCCCTTCGAGACCAGCGTGACCTACGTGCTGCACGTCGGCCCGTGATCGACCTAGTCAGGCGAGGCCGCCCGCAGCTCCTCGATCCGCGCCCGGATCAGCTTCGTCGTCAGCTCGAGCCCTCGCCTGACTTTCAGCGCCTCGCCCACGACCTCGAGCCGCTCGCGGCCCTCGTGGCCGTAGACACGCTCGTCCCACAGCCCGCGCTCCCCGTCGCGCACCCCGGCGATCCTGGCCAGCTCGCTCGACAGCAAGCGGTGCATCGTGCCCTCGCGCAGATCGATCACGAACAGGCCGTCGGTGCCCATGTACGTGGGTCCGCGCGGGCTGTAGCTCGCGTAGCCGACGACCAGCTCGTCGCCCCCGAGCAGCCACTCGACGTCGTCCCCGAGCAAGCAATCGCGCGTGTGGCCGACCCACTGGTGGCGCGAGCGCTGGACGTCCTCGACCACGAACGCGACCCCTGGTCCATGCGTGGGCAGGTGCCCCGTCGAGTACAGGCGATAGCCATCGACCTCGCGAGCCAACGAGAGCTCACCGGGGATCGTATAGCCATAGCCTTGCGGCAGGTCTTCGCCCCCCCGCGCCGGCACGCCCCCGCGAGCCCGCCAGCGCGCGTCCTTGGGCCAGTACGTGGGCGCTTGCGGGCTCATTGGCCCATTGGTCCAGACGCTCGGCGCGTTCGTCAATCCAACGACGTCCCAATCTCGCCCTTCGTGCGGCTTTAGTTGATCGTTGCACTTCCACTCGGGCCAGCCGACGAGCATGCACGCAAAGGCGTGCTCGGTATCACTGCAAATCGCCCACTCGCCCACGAGCGACGCGAACAGGCTGTCCGGATCGAAGGGCTGCAGCTCCACGCTCGCTTCGACCGTGGCTTGCAGGCTGCCATCGAAGCCGAGCGTGAGCTGGACGTGCTCGCAGGTGGCGAGGTCGTAGATGTAGTACTTGGTCTCGTCGTAGGCGTCGAAATTGCCGTCGCCGTAGTTCTGCGACCACTCGAGCAGGATCTGTGACCCGGCACGCTTGGCGGACAGGCTGGCCAGCGCGTCCGGATCGTAGTTGCGCTCGACGTCGCCGAGGGCGGCGAGCGGGACATCGGGACAAGCGGCGCGGACCTCCGCGCGCAGCTTGCCGAGCAACTTGGTCGGACGCTGGCGCGCGGAGCCGTAGTCCTGCGCGCCTTCGAAGTCGAATTTCGCATAGCCGAGCGGCAACGCAGGCGCTGGCTCGAGCGCCGGCACAGGTGCTGGCTCGGGCGCTGGCGCAGTTGGACCCTCGGCCACGGGCACCTGCTGCGACGGAGCCAGGTTCGGCGCCTGCGGGGCCTCGCCCGCCGGATGCAACGCTCGCGGCCCCTCGCCGCAGGCCAGCACGAACGCGACAACGAGAACCGGCGCAGCGACCTCGGTGACTCTCGACCCTTGCATGCAGCCATCCTAGCCGACTGGCGCAGGTAGTGCCGATCGTATACCGTGCGCGGCCATGCCTCGCGTGCGCCTCGGAGTTGTGCTCGCCGACGAAGCCCTGCTGCGGGCCGCCCACTCGAACGATCCGGTCGAGGTGGTGGTGCTGCGCTCGACCTTCCTCAACCCCCCTCGCGCCGCCGCGGCCAAGCGGCTCGCCGAGCGGATCCACGAGGAGCACCCCAACGCCGAGATCGTGCCTTACGCTTGGCACTACCTGACCTTCGAGGCCACCGACAAGGTCGAGGTCGGCAGCAACCGATCGATCGATCCGCAGGGTCAGCTCTACGGGCACTTTCGCAGCACGCCGCCCGTCGAGCAGGCGTGGGAGGTGTCGAAGATCTGCGCCGAGGCGCTGGGCGCAACCCGAATGATCGTCCGGACCCCGCCGAGCTTCTCCCCGGGATCGGTCGCGCGCATGCGGATGACCAAGTTCATCGAGCTGCACCCGACCCCCAAGCTAATCTGGGAGCCCGAGGGCCTGTGGTCGAGCGCCGCCGCTGCGGCGTTCGGCGAGCCGCTCGGCCTCGAGGTGCTCGCCGCTGCGTTCTCGCTGACGGGCCACGTGATGGACTTCGAGGGGGCGAACTGGCTGCGCGTCTCGGGCGGCAAGGACGGCCGCCTGCGGTCGAGCCACGCGGATGTGCTGCTGCATGGGCTGGCGGCGATGGGGCTGTTCGACGAGGACGACGAGGACGACGAGGAGCTCGCCGACGAGGACGAAGCGGACGAGGGTGACGCGGACGGGGCCGAGGAGGCCAAGTCCGACGGCGACGAGGGAGACGCTGGCGAGGCTGGCGAGCCCGAGGCGGAGGAGACGGTGACGATCCTGTTCGATGGCGCCTACGCTTACGCCAACTTGCGTGCGTTCGTCCGTGCTTGCGAGCTGATCTGATCTGATTTTTCACGGGGGAGCGGCTTCCCCCACGCTCGGCCCCGGGGAGCGCAACCGAAATTTCCCGAGCGTCCGAGCTGCCGGCATCGAAAGTGTCCGGCGTTGCCGTGGCGACGCCGGAATCGCCCACGGGACGTGACACTCGTTTCGAGTTGTGCGCCAATCAGCCCATGCAACGGGTTTCACTTGGACTGGCACCGGCCACGCTCGTGCTCGCACTCGCATGTTCCCCCAATGATTCGACCGGGGCCGATTCGTCGGCCGGCACTTCGACCGAAACCGAAGGTGATGGCGACGATGTCGGCGATGGCGATGGCGACGGCGATGCCGACGAATCGGCCCCGGTCGAATCATTGGGGGAACATACGAGTGCGAGCACGAGCGTGGCCTGTGCCAGTCCA
>CBFGLP010000498.1:0-5639 GCA_965649595.1 uncultured Myxococcales bacterium
GCCCTTGGCCAGGAAGAAGAGCGGGGCCCAGCCGGGATCGGTCTGACGCGTGACCAGGCAGTCGCCGCGCTCGAAGCTGGCTTGCTCGGAAAGATCCGTCATCACGCGGGCGGTGCCGGTGACGCGACCACCCGCGACACCTACGCCGATCAACGTGTCGGTGTCTGCGTCGGCTTGGTTGCTGTCGAGCGATCCGTCGAGGTAGTGCCCGATCGGGAGCCGGACCGTGTCTGGGGGGTGCTGCTCGGACAAGGCCGCGTGCTCGCGTCGGCGCAGCTCGATCAGCTCGCGCGTGCTCGCGGGGAACATCGCGTGGCCGCTGAGCCACTCGTCGATCTCGCGCCAGCGCAGGAACAAGAGATCGTCGGGTCGCTCGAGCCGGCCCTCGGTGCGGAGCTTGCGGCCGAGCTCGTGAACGACCGCGCGAAACCGGCTGTAGAGCAGCGCTTGCTTGAGGCGAGCGCGCTCGCGGTAGCCGATCGCCTGCTGTGTCGCCTGCAGGGCCCGGTCGAACACGAGGCGCCAGCGCAGCGGAATGCCGCGATGGACCTCGGCGATCGCCTCGTCGCGGCGGCGCGCCTGCACTTTGGTGGCCTCGCGCGGCGAGGGCCCGTCGAGGGCGATGTAGGGCGCGAGCCAGGGCAGCAGCGCGGCTGGCCGCTCGACGTAGCTTTGGGTCGTGAGCATCAGCTCGCCCGAGATCCGAAAGCCCCACGCGTGCAGGTACTCGTCGAGCGCACGCGAGAAGCTCGGGTGGTGCGCGCGGATGCGGGCGAGCAGCGCGTCGGGATCGGAGCTAGCGAGCCGCGAGAAGGCCTCGCACAGCTCGGCGTCTGCTCGGGCGACGCGCGAGAGGTCCCAGAGGCCGTCGACGGGGCCCGAGCTGACCACGTTGGGGATCGCCAGCAGCAACGACTGTGGGAGCTGCTTGGCAGGCTCGGGGCCGAGCGTGTGACCGAGCGTCCACTTCAGCCACGCGAACGCGAGCGTGGCCGCGAGATCGGCGAGCGAGGCGTCGGCCCACTGACGAAAGCGGATGTGCAGGAAGCTGCGAAAGTGCTCGAGCAATTGTTCGACGCTCGCGGCCTCGAGCTCGCGGGTGCGCGCGGCGTACTCGTCGACGCGGGCCTCGAAGCGACGCAGCCTGGTCTCGACCGAGCGAAACGATCGCGCGCTGACCCACGCGACCCGGGCGAGGTCGAGGGGGCGGCTCGGACCCGGCTGCTCGGCGAGCCGGGTCCGCTCGCTCGTGCGGCCCTCGTCGTCGACGCCCACGAAGGCGTCGAACGCCGCCGTCAGCTGGGCGCCGTAGGGCGCGGCGCGAATGCAGCGATGGATGTTGGACAGGTTGTAGTAGAGCCGCGCTCCGTGGACCCCGACGCAGTAGCGCAGCGGGATCTCGAGCGACTCGAGCACGTCCTCGCGCACGCCGAGCAGACGACCGAGGTTGCGGAAGTAGTTCTCGTAGGCCTCGAGCGCGATCGAGTAGAGCAGCGGGGACATCGGCCGCGGGTAGTTCTCGTTGACGTTGACGTTGGAGAACACCTGCTGGGGGGTCGAGGGGGCGAGCGTGGTGATCGCTCGGCTCTGCACGAGCCAGAGCTTGTTGGAGCGATCGATCACCCACTCGACGTCTTGCGGCCGGCCGAGCTCCCGCTCGAGCTGCAAGCCGAGCTCGACGAGTCGATCGAAGGGAGGCGGAGCAGCGAGCGTGCGTCGATCCACGCGCAGCCGCTCGGGATCGAGGGCGCCGCTGACCAGGCCGGCCGGGTGCCCGTGCACGTACTCGATCGCGATCGCGTCGACATCGGTCGGCGAGCGGGTGAACAGCACCCCGCCCATGGCAGGATCGATCATTCGCTGGACGACCACGCCCATGCCCTGCAGCCGACGACCGCGGGCGCGCTGATAGAAGAGCGCCCGGGCCGACCAATATGAGCCCCAGCAGGTTCGCAGCGCCCGCTCGAGCGCGCTGAGGCTGCGCACGTCGAGGACCGAGTCGAGCTGACCCGCGAACGAGTCGGCCGACGAGTCCTCGCCGACGGCGGAGCTGCGCACGATCCACGCGCCCTCGCCGGTCCACGCTCGAGCCAGCTCGTCGCAGACCTCGCCCGGCAGCTCGGCCGCGTCGACGCGCCGCTGCATGTCCGCGGCCGCGCGCGCGAAGCTGTCGGGGTCGTCGAGCTCGAGCTGGTGCTCGGCCAGCGCGGCGTCGAGCCGGTTGTGGGTCACGAAGCGATCGAACGCGTTTCGGACGATCACGAAGCCATCGGGCACCGGCATGCCGAGCGCGAGCAGCCGCGCGAGGTTGGCCGCCTTGCCACCGACCTGGTCCGACGCCGCGTCGCTGCGCAGCGGCAGCACGAACGAGCTCGCGCGCATCAGATGCTCAACCCGGACTTGTCGCGGTTCGAGTAGAGGAACACCTGCGCGGGGATCCGCTTGGCCGCCAGCGCCCAACGCAGCGGCGGGACCTCGTTGGGCATCGGTCGGCGGATCTCGTTGAGCCGATAGCCGGGCGCGCGCGGATACTCGTGGTGCAGCTCGTGCGCGTCGAAGCCGAGCAAGAGCCACTGCGAGAGCCAGCGGGGGAGCGCGAGCGAGCGCGTGAATTGGACCTGCTCGGCGTAGGTGAAGGGCTCGACCTCACGCCCGTCCGAGACCCGCATTGGAATATGGGTGTGTTGATTGAGCAGGATAACGTCGAGCAGCTGATTCGAGACGAGCAGCGGCAAGCCGATGACCTTCAGGATCGTGAGACCGTCGAGGGTGATCAGCGAGACGGTCAGGATCACCGCATAAATCGCGAGCAGCGCGACGATGTTGACGAGGTGGCGTCGCCGCTGGGTTGGCCGGGGAAACAGCATGTATAGCCGCGGCAGGTTCCAGTAATTGTTCAGTCGATAGACGAGCGCGAATACGGGAATCCAGAGTCGCCAACAGAAGTTCATCAGCGCGGCGTAGGCTCGCGGGAGCTCGCGCGGGACCAAGATGTTGGTGGTCGGATCCTTGTCCTGCCAGCCGGTCCACTTGTGGTGCTGATGGTGGATCGAGCGCCAGCTCTGGAAGGGAAAGCCCGCGAACAAGCCAGCGAGGTGACCGACCGCCACGTTCATTGGTTGGCTGGCGAAGAGCGTCTTGTGCCCGCACTCGTGCATGACCACGAACCACTTGATCAAGCAGCCGATCAGGATCAGCGTGCCGAGGGCCCACGCGCCGAGCGAGGCTTGGCTGGCCAGCCACAGACCGGCCAGGGTCGCGGCGAGCAAGCGAGCCGTGATCAGCGCTCCGTGAGCGTCGGTCGGGCGCAGCCCGGCGTCGGCTTGGCGCTTGGGGTCGATGTTGGCGTGCGGAGTGAAAGCTTCAGCCATGGGCGATGCCAGCTCGCAGCGATGGGTCGGGAGCGTACAGACTTGCCGGCTGGTCGGCGACTCGACTTGCGCGCCAATGGTTGTCGATCCGTGTAGTGGCTTCTGATACCGTCGGCGCCATGGACCCGCGAGCGGCGAGCAAGATGGTGTGCCTGGGATTGACCGCGGCGCTGAGCGCTGGCTGTGCTGGCGATGGCCGCGGCAACCAAGACGAAGTCGGCGACGCCAGTACCAACGAGGGCGGCAGCGACGAGCAGAGCTCGCTCGACGGCGAGTCCGATAACGACACGCAGACCGATACCACACCGACCAGCGACTCGGCGTCCGACGCGAGCGATGATCAGGATGATCAGGCCGATCAGAGCGATCAGAGTGATCAGAGCGAGCAAGACGGCGACAGCGCCGACGACGGGCCCAAGTTCGACATCGGCTCGCTCCCCGACGGCGGGGCCGACTGCCAGTGTGGATCGCAGCTCGGCTTCTCGTACATCTGGATCGCCAACAGCACGCAAGGCACGGTCACCAAGCTCAACACCGAGACGATGATCGAGGAGGGTCGCTACATGACCCGCCCGGACACCAACGGGAGCCCCTCGCGGACCTCGGTCGCGCTCTCGGGTCGGGCGGTCGCGGTCGCCAACCGCAACGGTGGGCTCGTCAAGGTGCTCGCCCGCCACCAGGACTGCGACCCGAACAAGAACGGCATGCCTGGCTTGCAGACCTCGACGGATCAGAACTTCCTGCCCTGGGGTCAGGACGACTGCATCGACTGGTACGTGCCCTTCAACTACACGACCCAGCGTCCGGTCGCGTGGGCGCCTGGCATCCTCGATCAGGGCAGCTGCGAGTACTCCGGCGAGCAGGTCTGGACGGCCGGCTGCGCCGAAGGCCAGCACACGTACGCTCAGGTCAGCCTCGTCGACGGCGAGACCGGGGTCATCCAGTTCACGATCGAGGTGCCCGGCTTCGAGTGCTCGTCGCTCTCGCCCTACGGCGGCGCCGTCGATGCCGACGGCAACTTCTGGTTCACCAACTTGGTGCCCGGTGCAGATCGGCTGGCGTTCGTCGATCGCGAGACCCAGGCCACGCAGGTCTGGAACATGCCGATCACCCCCTACGGCATGACCGTCGACCACGACGGCAACCCGTGGATCGCGTCGTGGGCCGGCAGCCAGAGCGCGAGCGCGGCCAAGTTCGACGTGCTGACCCAGACGTGGAGCTACGCCAACAATCACGTCGCCTACAGCCTCTCGGGCATCCAAGAGGACGCGAGCGGGCGGATGTGGATGAACTACTGGCAGTACGACGGCCAGAGCCCGGGCGGCAGCGACGGGCTCGTATACATCGACATGGATACGATGGAGGTGAGCGAGCCCTTCCCGCTCGGCTGCCCGAACAGCACCTGCCGCGGCATGAGCGTGGACCTCAACGGGATGGTCTGGTCGACCTCGATGTCGGCGAACACCGCGTATCGCTTCAACCCCGAGACCCAGCAGATCGACACCTACAACCAGCTGGTCGGGCCCTACACGTACTCGGACATGACGGGGTGGGGGATCCAGAGCACCTCTTGCGGGCCGCAGGGGTGAGCTCGGCGATCGGAGTCTGATACCCTCCGCGCGTGGATCTCCGGGCCCACCTGCTCGCGCTGCTCGCCCCCTGGCAGGTCGGCGACGAACCGCTGCCCGGGATCGTGCTCGAGGACGCCTCGACCGAGCTGGGCCTGCGCCTGCGCTTTCGCGTCGCGGGCGAGCGCGTGTGGGTCGACGTCACGCCGGTCACAGACGCGCGTCGCTGGGCCAGCCGCAGCTCGGCGTTCGCGTTCGGCTATCGCACCGAGGGCGGCCGCAACCGGGTCGACTCGAAGCTCGGGCTCGAGCTGTGCAAGGCGATCGCCGAGCGCAGCAGCGTGAACGAGGCCCGGGTGCTCGCCGAGCTGCGCAGCGAGTCGGGCGACGCGCTCGAGCCCGAGGCCCGCGTGCGCGAGGTCGAGGTCACGAGCTTGCTCGAGCAGGCGGGTCCGGCCGACGACTCGTTCTACACGCTGAGCCCCTATGTCGGCTGCGTGATCGGCTGTCGCTTTTGTTATGCGCAGTCGAACGTGGGCGCGCTGCGGCGGCTGCTCGGGCTGCGCGAGGCTCCGTGGGGATCGTACGTGGACGTGCGCCGCAACGCGCCGGCCGTGCTCGCGCGCGAGCTGGCCGAGCCCGAGCGAGAGCTGCGACCGATCAAGTTCTGTCCGGTCGTCAGCGATCCCTACCAGGCGAT
>CBFGLP010000499.1:0-1525 GCA_965649595.1 uncultured Myxococcales bacterium
CTTAGTCGGCCCGTCCGGGCCGAAGGGCTTAGTCGGCCCGTCCGGGCCGAAGGGGTTAGGGGTCTGAAAATAGCAGGGCCGAGCAAAAACCATGCAAGCCCTCGCGCGGCGGTCCGACAACCCCGGTGCCATGACCCATCACGACACCGACCGCCTGCCCCGTGACCTCGACCCTCACATTCGCCTGGCCTTCGAGTACGAAGGTCGCCGGCACTCGCTGCCTCACTGCGAGCAGCTGCTGATCGGGACCGCGCCCGAGTGCGCGTTTCGCCTCGGTGATCCCTTCGTCAGCAACCAACACGCGCGGGTCTACTTCGACGGCCACAACTATCGGATCGTCGACCTCGGCTCGACCAACGGCACGCTCGTCGACGGGGTGGCGATCAGCCAGGCGGTGCTCGAGCCGGGCATGCGCGTACAGATCGGCCGGATCAGCCTGCTCGTGCATCGCATCGACCGTGACTTCGAGGAGCCGCGCCCGCGTCGGATCCTCGCCGATGGCCGCGAGGCGCCCAGCCACCGCTTGATCGGTCGCAGCAAGGGCATCGCCGAGCTGCGTCGCTCGCTCGAGAAGTTCGCCACGCTCGCGTTCCCGGTCCTGATCAACGGCGAGACCGGGACCGGCAAGGAGCTGGCCGCTCGCACGGTCCACGAATTTGGAGTCCGCCACGACCAGCCCTTCGTGGCGATCAACTGCGGGGCGATCCCCGAGGGGCTGTTCGAGTCCGAGCTCTTCGGTCACAGGCGCGGGGCGTTCACGGGAGCGGTGCGCGATCACGACGGCGCGTTCGTCCGGGCCGGCCGCGGCACCGTGTTCCTCGACGAGGTCGGCGAGCTGCCTCCGCTCGCGCAGGCCAAGCTGCTGCGGGTGCTCGAGACCCGCATGGTCACCCCGCTCGGGTCGGACGGTGAGCTGCCGATCAGTTGTCGGGTGGTCGCGGCGACGCATCGGGATCTCGCCGCGATGGTCCAGGCCGGCGAGTTCCGGGAGGATCTCTACCACCGGCTCAGCGTGCTGCAGGTCGAGCTGCCGCCGCTCCGGCGGCGCCGTCACGACATCCCGATGCTGCTCGATCACTTCGCCGACGAGGCCGCTCGCGAGCTCGGCCGGGAGGTCGTGCTCTCGTCCGCCGCGGTCGAGGAGGCGCTCGCTCACCCCTGGCCCGGCAACGTCCGAGCGATGCGCAACGCGGTCATGCGGGCCGCGGCGCTCGCCGAGGGCCCGATCTCGCCCGAGGCGTTGCTGCCCGAGCTGCCCGTGCAGCGGCGCAGCGACGTGATCCCGGTCCCGCGGGGCGACTACGCGAGCATGCACGCCAACATGCTGCAGCTCGTGGTCGCCGAGGAGGGCAGCATCCGTCGAGCGGCGCGGGTGCTCGGGATCCCTCGCAGCACCCTCGGTGGCTGGCTGCGGCAAGAGGCGGAGTCGCCCTACTGAAGGGCCTGGTGAGGTTGCGCGGACCGATCGGTCAATCCCTTGGCCATTGGTCGATAGATTGACCGCTCGCGTCCATCGGTCCCCACG
>CBFGLP010000500.1:0-5056 GCA_965649595.1 uncultured Myxococcales bacterium
GCCGATCCACGTGATGATCACCGACCTGCGGATGCCGGGCATGACCGGCGACGATCTGCTCAAGGCCCCCAAGACGCTGGTCCCGGAGCTCGAGGTCATCGCCTCGACCGCGTTCTCGACGGTGCCGTAGGCCGTCATCACGATGACCTCGACCTCGGGCACCAGCGCCTTGGCGGCCTTGAGCAGATCGTCGCCGGTCATGCCCGGCATCCGCAGGTCGGTGATCATCACGTGGATCGGCTGGCGCCGGAGCAGCTCGAGCGCTTGCCGACCCTGGTTGGCGGTGAGGACCTCGAAGCCTTCCTTGGACAGGACCTTCTGCAGGGCCTCGAGGATGTTGGCTTCGTCGTCGACGACGAGGATGGTCGGCGCGGTGGCGGGCAGCATCGGGGTGAATCGTGAAGCAAACTCAGCGCCGATCCATTTGATTCGTGATCTCGCGTAGTTAGGGTCTATGGATGGGGGAGGCTGGCGACCCGATGTCACGCTGTCGGAGAGGCGCTGCCGATTTGTCAAATGCGCAGGTGGCGCTGAGCGGTCTTGCTCTCCTCGGCTGCTAGGGTTGGGCCGTGCTGTTCGCCGCATGGCTGTGGCTGGCTTCGCCGCCCTCCCTGCCACCCGAACCGCCCGCGTCCTCGGTGGTCGTCAGCTGGCGCGCGCCGGCGGACTGCCCGAGCGAGGAGGACTTCGTTCGTCGGGTCGAGGAGCTCCGCTCGGGTGCACGGCTGAGCTCGAGCTTCGCGTTCGTGGTCGAAGGTCGCGGACCTTTCGAGCTGCAGGTCGTCGGACAGGAGCTGCGCTACACCGCGGCTCGCTGCGATGCGCTCGTCGATGCGGCGCTCTTGCTGGTCTCGCTCGCGTTGATCGATGAGGTCGAGCGCACGGATCCAGAGCCCGTCGAGGCGCAGCCCGTCGAGGCGCGAATCGAGGAGGAGATCCGTGAGCCGAGCGAGCCGGATCGGCGACGCGAGGCCGACGACGTCGCGCCCTTCCTGCGCGGGCCCGAGCGTCCGCCGAACGAGCCCGGCCGTGGCGTGGTCACGCGGGCGCGCCTGCGGGTCGAGTCGGGAGTGGCGGCCGTGGTGACGCCGACGCCGAGCTTCGAGCTGTTCGTCGGCGCGGGCCCGCGCGGGCGAGTGTGGGCGGTCGATCTCGGGCTGCTCACGCGGCCCGCGTTCGGCGGTGCGTCGCCCGAGGCCGACGTCGGCGCGCGGCTCTCGACCTGGGGAGGCCTCGCGCGGGTCTGCGTCGGCGGTCGGGCGCGGAGCGTCTCGCTGGCGGCGTGCGGTGGGGTCGAGGTCGCGCTGATCTCTGCGCGGCCGACCGGTACGGTCGACGACGCTCGGGTCGGGCGACGCCCCTGGGTGGCGCTCGAGCTCGGGCCCGATCTCGCGGTCCCGGTCGCCCGCCGCGTGGGGCTGGTGGTCCGCGTGAGCGGGACGTACTTGGCCGCGCAGCCGAATTTCACGATCGCCGACGCCGGCTTGGTCTGCTGCCGCAGCTCGCTCGGGATCTCGGCCCGCATCGGCGTGGAGATCGGGCTGGGTCGATGACGAACATCCACGGGGCCGGACACTCAGCGTGAACGTGAAGGGCGAGCCCGACCTCGACGCCAACCTCGGCCCTCGGCGCGAGCTGGCGTCCCGCGTCGTGTTGCTGATCGCGTGCCTCGCTGGGTGCTCGCTCGAGCCCGTCGAGATCGGACGTCGGGTGCACGGCGACGAGCCCTGGGACGAGGCCGGAACGAGCGACGAGGGCGGTGACGAGCCACACCCCTATTTGACCTGCGACGCCTCGAAGTTCGAAGCGCTCGATCCCGCGTGCGCGGTCGGCTGTGGCGCCGTGACGAGCTTGGAAGGCGAGGGCTACTCGTGGTGCTTCATGAGCTGCGAGCAGGACGCCGACTGCGAATACGCGGCCGGTGGGAGCCTCGCCGTCTGCTTCGAGCGTTGCCTGTTCCTCTGCGATCACATTCACCCGTGCCCGTTGGGGCTCGTGTGCGTGGATCCGACGCTCTTTCGCGACCGCTACGCAGGTGAGCCGATCCTCGAGGGGGAGTGCGTGTTGCCTTACTCCGAGTGAGAGCTCCACGCTCGGACGCCCGTCGACGAACTCGCGCGCGACCGGACACCACCTGCTCATGATGCGCTGCAAGCTCGCTCTCTCAGCCACCCTCTCGTTCACCGTCCTCGCCGCGTGCGACAAGCTCGAGGTCGACGACGTCCAGCTCTCGGGCGCCAACCAAGCCGCCTGCACCGAGCAAGCCGAGGATGAGCCACACCCCTACCTCTCGTGCGATCCCGCCACCCACGAGGCCCCCGACCCCGAATGCAGCATCGGCTGCGGCTACATGACCAACGGGCAAGGTGAGGGCCACATGATCTGTGCGATCCCCTGCGAGCAGGCCGATGACTGCGAGTTCGCGGCCGGCGAGAGCCAGGCCGCCTGCATCGACCATCGCTGCTACTACTTCTGCGACGACGAGCACGCGTGCCCGGCGGGGCTCGAGTGCGTGAACGAGGTGACCTTCGATCCCGCGAGCCTCGACCCCGACGACCCGGTCCCGTCGAGCGAGTGCATGGCTCCGTTCTCCGAAGCGCCCTAGTCCTCGTCGCGAAACAGGCGCAGCAGCTCGTCGTGGTAGCGCTCCGCGTCCTTGTAGCCGAGCTCGATCATCCGGTGGATGAACTCCGGGTCGAACAGGATGTACGAGGCGAGGTCGCTCTCACCACCTTCGACCCGCTCGTCGGCCTCGACCGAGCGGCGGATCATCGTCGGCACGATGCCCTCGTAGTTGCGCAGGTCGTCGTTGCGGACCACGTCCCAGGCGACCCGGCCGAGGTCCTCGCTCGGCTGGATCACCAGCATCTCGACCGGATGCCAGGGCTGCTGCCGGCCGATCGCCTTGCTGAGCCGGTCGGAGAACTCGGGCCCGAACTCGGCGGTGCCGGCCTCGAGCACGCGGTTGGTCTGCTCGATCCGCTCGATGTCGTTGTCGAGCGGATCGAGCATCAGCGAGTTGAGCAGCTTGCCGAGCAAGAAGAACACGTTGGGATAGAGGGTCTCGACCTCGCGTCGCTGCCGAGCTCGACGCTCCTCGGGCGTCTCGAGGTGGCGCAGGCCGATCACCAACATCCGCTGCGCGCCGAGGCGCAGGGCCGGTCGCAGCGGGGTGTTCTGGCGCAGCGCGCCGTCGACGTAGAACTGGTCGCCGACCTTGACCGACGCGAACAGGGCAGGGATCGCGGCCGAGGCCAGCGTGTGCGCGGCGGTGATCGGCGTCTGCACGACGACCTCGTTGACGCCGCTCGGCCACGGCTCGAGCCGGCGGCGAGCGGTGTGCACGAACACGGTCGAGATGCCGGTCGCGACCTCGGTCGCGGTGACCGAGAACGCACCGAGCCGGCCGCTGACGAGGTTCTCTTGCAGGCGTCGCCAAGGGATGTCGTCGCGGACCAGCCGCTCGAGCGCGCTCGAGTCGACCAGCCCGCCCACGCGCGAGCCGTGCGGAGTCTTGGGCAGGCGACGTCCGAACAGCACGCGCGGGAGATCGCGGACCTGTCGCCAGCCGAACCCGTACACGCTGTCGATCGTGAGCTGCGACCAGACCCGCTGCAGCATTCGGCCCTGCGCGCGGGGTCGATCACAGGTCGCGGCCAAGTAGGCGCCGTTGATCGCTCCGACCGAGGTGCCAGTGATCAGATCGAAGTGTGCATGGATCGGGAGCCGCTCGCGGATGTAGCGGATGACCCCGACCTCGTACGCTCCGCGGGCGCCACCACCAGACAAGACCAAGGCGATCGGGGGTCGTTGGCGCTCGTCGGGCACGCTCACGCTCACGATCGTAGGCGCTCTAGCGCTTGCCGACCATGCCTCGCTCGAGCCGGAGGAACCCGAGGAAGGGGTTGCTCGCGAGCTCGGTCGCGAGCGTGGTCACCGGCCCGTGTCCGCTGTGGACCCGCAGGTGTCCGGGCAGCTCGAAGAGCCGGCGCAGGCTCTTGCGTGCGAGATCGGGGTCGCTCAGCGGAAAGTCCGTGCGTCCGACGCTGCCCGCGAAGAGCGTGTCGCCGACGATGATGTCTTGGTCGTCGCGATAGCAGCCCTGGCCGGGCGTGTGCCCCGGCGTGGCCACGAACTCGAGCTCGAGCTCGCCGACTCGGACCTTGGCGCCGTCATCGATCAAGTGATCGATGCGCCCGCAGGGCCGGTTGAGCTGTGGCATGCCGAACCAGTCGCCTTGCTGTGGCAGCGCCTCGAAGAGCGGCAGCTCGGCGCGCGGCATGTAGGTCGGCACATCGAAGCGCTCCTGCAGCCAGACGAGCGCGCCCGCATGATCGACGTGGGCGTGGGTCAGCAGGATCGCTCGCACGTCGGGCGCTGGGTCGAGCGCGGAGAGTCGATCGACGAGCTCGCGTGACTCTCCCGTGTCGACGATCGCTGCTTGACCGGTGACGGGATCCGTGACGAGGTAGGTGTTGACCTGGAAGAGGCCGACGGTGAAGCAGCGAATCTGCACGTGCGCGCCTGAGCATCGGCTGCTCGTAGCTCGTCGTCCAGCGTGCTCTAGCCCACTGACATTGCGCGCCTTGGTGGGCGCTCGGTTGGATCACGCGCTCTCCGCAAAAGGCTCCAGGCTCGCTCTGGGCCTTCTGGAGTGGGGTTCGTGCGGATTATTCGCTGTTTGACCTTTAGGCAGCTCTTCGGTAACAGTCGCAAAGTTCGCGGCCGCCGGCATCCCCGACCCCGAAGTCTTGCTGGCTGGTTGGCGGCACCCCCACTTGGAACCAGGTCCCGGAGACGACACATGCGGAAGCTTCACTTCTTGGCGGCACTGACTTTCCTCAGCAGCATGACGGCCTGCAAGGTCGACGATGTCCTCGACGACGGCTTCGACACGTTGCTCGACACGGCCGACAACGCCGACGAGGTCGACACCGAAGAGAGCGACACCGCCGACACGCAGGACACGCAGGACACGCAGGACACTCAGGACACGCAGGACACTCAGGACACGCAGGACACTCAGGACACGGCCGACACCACTGAGGAGGACACC
>CBFGLP010000501.1:0-5188 GCA_965649595.1 uncultured Myxococcales bacterium
GGCTGCGGGCACTTGCGCCTGAGCATGCAGAACCCGGACAGCTACGGGGTCCGGCCCGAGCTGATCCGAGACTTCTTGCGGGCGTTCTTTCGTGACCGCTGGGCTGGCGCGACCGAGCTCGAGTTCGTGGTGCTCGCCGGCGATCATGGCGAAGGAGCGATCGTCGAGGTCACGCTCGAAGGCGAGCTGTGGGACTACACTCGGGTCCCGCTGCTCTCACCCGCGTTCGAGGGCATGCAGATCTTCGTGATCCATCCCCAGGTCGCCCGGCACCTCCGACGGCAGCGGGCTGCGTTCTTGACCACCGAGCTGAGCGAGCTCGAGCTGAACCAGGGGCAGCTGGTCGAGGTCATCTGCGAGCTGGCGGAGCGGCAGCTCGGCGCCACGGCTGGGCGGCTGGCGGCGGGGCTGCCGGTCTATCAGCTGCACTTCGATCGCCGGGGCGAGTTCACGGTGAAGACGAAGGATCCGGTGCCCGGCTGACCCGGTCAAAGCCGCTGTACACACACAGGCGATCCGCTCGTACGAAGCCGACCAGGGTCATGCCGACCCGCTCGGCGAGCTCGACCGCCAGCGAGCTCGGGGCCGAGACCGCGGCGATCAGCGGCACACCCAGCATCGCGGCCTTTTGCGTGATCTCGAACGAGATCCGCCCCGACACGACCAGCACGAACGCGCGCAGATCGATCCGCCTAGCGCTGGCCCAGCCGATCACCTTGTCGACGGCGTTGTGACGGCCGACGTCCTCGCGCACGACCAGCAGCTCGCCCGCGGGCGAGAAGAGCCCGGCCGCGTGCAGGCCACCGGTGCGATCGAACACCGGCTGGGCCGCGCGCAGGCGCTCGGGCAGGCGATGCAGCACCTCGACGTCGACGCGCACGCTCGGAGCGGGCCCCGAAAAGCGCGGGACATCGGCGAGCAGGGAGTCGATGCTGGCCTTGCCACAGACGCCGCACGAGCTGCTCGCAAAGAAGTTGCGACGCAGGCGGGCGAGGTCGAGCTCGACGCCCTCGGCGGGGATCACCTGCACGACGTTGTCCTCGGCCTCGGGGCGATCGACGGTCGTGCAGTGGCGGACGCTGACGATCTGGTCGAGATCGTCGACGATCCGCTCGCTGAGCAAGAACCCACGGACCAGCTCGCGGTCGCGGCCGGGGGTCCGCATGACCACCGCGATCGGGACCCCGGCGATCCGGATCTCGAGCGGCTCCTCGCGCACGACCAGGTCGCTCGACGAGGTCGCGCTCGTGCCCAGCCACTCGACCCGAGCGACCGGGCGAAGGCGCGGGTCGTCGTCGTCGGGGTGGTCGGGGTTGGACACGAGGGGAGTCTAGACGCTCGCGCTCACGTTAGAATGGCAGCGGTGCTCGGCGCGACGCTGCGACCCGTGACATCGGCTTCCCTGCGCGGGTGCGTGCTCCTGCTCGGGCTCGTGTGCCTCGTGCTCGCCGGCTGTGCCGGTCGCAGGGCCCAGGCGCCCCGCTACAAGTCGCTCGACGAGCTCGGCACCTGTGCGGAGGGCGAGTGCGTCGAGGCCGAGCTGCGCTTTCGTCACTGGGCCGACGCCGAGCACTACCGCGGACGCATGCCCTACCACTGCGATCCGGGCAGCGAGCTCGACGGTCCGCCGGACCCCGCCGTCACCCGGCTGATCTTCGTGCTCCACGGTGTGATCGGCCCCAGCCAGACCTCGCTCGCACGGATGGTGACGCCGCCGGGGCTCGATCAGCTGCGCAACGTGAACAAGGCGCTCAGGCGGGCGCAGTCGCTCGATCCGAGCATCGACCCGGACTCGATCGCGATCATCGCCCCGAGCTTCCAGCGGACCGACCAGTGGCAGCCGTGGACCGACGAAGACAAGCGCGCGTGGACGTGGGAGCGCAGCACCTGGAACCAGGGCACGCTCGCCGAGCCGCGCGAGACTCGGACCGGCATCGTCCGGGCCGAGCCGGTGTCGAGCTTCGACGTGTTCGACGAGTTCCTGCGCGCGGCGCTAGTAAAATTCCCGTCGCTCGAGCAGATCGTCGTGGTCGGGCACTCGACCGGCGGCCAAGCGGTGCATCGCTACGTGCTGCTCGGCGTCGGCGTGCACGAGCTGATCACGGCGGAGGGGGTCGAGATCCGCTACGTGGTCGCCAACCCGGGCGTGTACGCGTTCCCGCTCCAGCGCCGCAAGCTGCCGCCAGGCAAGGATCGCGTGCCGGCGGGCGCTGGCCAGGGCGACACGCTCGACTGGCGCTGGGATGTCCCGCGCGGCTGCAAGGGCTACGACGAGTGGGGCTACGGCATGACCAAGCTGTGGGACTCGGCGCGAGGCCGACGAGCAGCCGAGTTTGCGATCGACAGCTACCTGCGCCCGGTCGATCGCAAGCTCGCGCGCAGGGCCATGCGTGATCCTGGCTCGAGCACCTGGGCCAAGGCGGCTCGCCAGGCGCTGCTGCTGCAGTACGCGAGCCGAGAGGTCTGGCACATCCAGGCGTCGGGCGATCTCCAGTCGATGTTCGGCGACGACTGCAAGGCGACCCAGCAGGGGAGGTCCCGCTTCGAGCGCTTCTCGAACTTTCAAGAGGCGTGGCAGCGGCTGCTCGGGATCGAGGCGCCAAGCCTGCACTTCGTGGCGCTCGACGGGCTAGCGAACCAGCACAACTCGAAGGCGATCTACACGTCGGATGCGGGCCTTCACGTGCTGTTTCGCTAGCGCTGCGCCCTCCGCGAGGCCGGAGGTACGGCCCCTGAGGACCACGGCGCCAGGGAAAGGGTGGCCGAGCCCGCGGTGCCGCCCAACCCGAGCAGGAAGTCCGGCGCTGAGGCATTCTCGGGCGAGGTGAGCGCGCCTCGGATGTCATGGCTCACGCTGCGGCCGGACCTCGGTATCCGGGTCCTCGTCCGCCGCGGTCGCGAAGAGTGGAGTCGGGAGACGCTGCGCGAAGATGCGCTCGCTGGTCTCACGATCGTTGGGCCCTCGTTCGCGGTTGCCCTCCTCGTCGCTCAACAAGCAGGCCTGCCAATCTTTGCCACCCTCATGTGTGCCGTGGTCGGCAGCTTGGTCGTGGGGTTGCTGGGCGGCACGAAGTTCGGGCTTTCGGGTCCCGGCCTCGCCATGGGCTTCGCGCTCATGGAGGTTGCTCGGAGCCATGGCCCGGCCGGCTTGGCCTTGGCGTGCGTACTCACCGGCCTGTTTCAGCTCGTGCTCGGCGTGCTCGGGGTGGGTCGATTCGCTCGGGTCTTGCCCCTCACTGCCGTTCACGCGTTCACGTTCGGGGTCGGGCTGCTGCTCATGGTCAGGTGTCTGCCGCAGGCCTTGGGCGTCGAAACGCCCACGGATCTCGATGCGCTGCACGTGATCGATCACATCGGAGTGCACATCGCGGAGACCCGCTGGCAAGCGCTGCTGATCGCGGGGCTCACCCTCGGCGCGATGCTGGCCGGAGCTGCCCGGTGGCGACGGCTTCCTGTCGCCTTGCTGCTGATCGTGGTCGCGGCAGCGATCACCGGTCTCGCTGGGCTCGACATTCCCACTCTTCCCGATGCCCCGGTCGCAATCGCGTTACCGGCGGCCGACTACGCGGGCGCACAGTTCGTCGGGTCGACGTTCGTGCTCTTCGCCCTCGCGACGGCTGAGACCCTGCTGTCGACCAGCGCCGACGAAGAGCGGGTGCCCGGCACCCGAAACGACCTCAGTCAGGATCTCATCGGTCACGGCGTGGCGAACCTCGTGTTGTCGATACTGGGCGGTGTCCCGGTCGCGGGCTCGATCCTTCGGACGGCGGCGATGCGCCGCACGGGCGCCCAAACTCGCTTTGCGGTGATCTCCCACGCCCTGATCGGTGCGGCCCTGGTGCCGCTGGTCCTGTTCGTCGGCCACTTCGTGCCGCTGGCCGTGCTCGCCGGGGTGGTCATGGCCCTCGCCATGCCGCTGCTCGATCTGCGACCGTTACGCGCGGTGGCCCGCGTGTCGGCTGCCGAGGCGATCGTGTTCGGTGTGACGGTGTTCGCGATCGTCTTCGCCGATCTCTTGGGCGGTATCGAAGCCGCCCTCCTCGCGACGCTCGTGCTCGCGACGCTGCGGGTCGCTCGCTTCCGGGCCACGCTCTATGCCGGCCGTGAGGGCGCGGCGCACCAGGTCAACTTCAGCGGGCCCATCACCTTTCTCTCGGTCCCCGAGCTCGACCGTATCCGCTCCCAACTCGCGACGATCGATCCTTCAGTCGGTGTGATCCTCGACATCCGCAGCGTGCTGGTGATCGACGTGACCGGGTGCACGCGCTTTTTGTCGTTCGTCGGCAATCTGATCGACCGATCGGGTCGCGTCGCCGTGCTCGGAGCGTCGCCACTGTGCCGGCAGAGGTTGCTCGCGGCCGACCAGCGTGGACTCTTGACCGAGCGCATGGCCGTCAGCGATCGCGACGTCGATGCGATCATTGGTCAGGCGCGGGCGTTCGAGATGCGCGCTCAAGTCATCGCCAACCTCGAGCGCTTTCGAGTCGAGACTCGCGAGCACTACTCGCCGCTCTTCAACCAGCTCGCCAGCGGCCAAAACCCCCACACGCTCTTCGTGACTTGCGTCGACAGTCGGATCTCGCCGGCGATGTTGACGGGCGCGCATCCGGGCGATCTGTTCATCCTCCGCTGTCTCGGGGCGATCGTGGCGCCTCCCGGTGGACCCTCGGCCCATGCCGAGGGCGCGGCGGTCGAGTACGCATTGGGCGTGCTCGGGGTCCGCAACATCGTGATCTGCGGCCACTCCCAGTGCGGGGCGATCAAGGCGATCAAGACCCAGCACGTGCCCGAGGGCTTCGACAGCCTCGAGCATTGGCTGGCCGGAATCACCCCGGCCTCGGGTGAGCTGTCGGACCACCACGACGTCGACGACGCCGCGCGAGCGGTCACGGTCCGCCAGCTCGAGAACCTCCGCAAGTTCCCGGCCGTGGTCGATCATCTCGCCGACGGCCGACTCCGGCTGATGGCGTGGTTCTACGATGTCGGGCAGGCCGACCTGTTCGAATGGGACGAAGCCAACCAGACGTTCAAGCTGCTCGCCGATCACCACTCCTGAGTCGCTCGACCGTGGTCATGGCTTCCGCGTCACGAGCTGCTGCGCGGCCTCGATGATCCGCGCGACCTTGGGGCTGCCCGCGAGCACGGCCGGGAACGCGAGGTGCAGCGTGAGCTCGCGGCCAACCACGCC
>CBFGLP010000502.1:0-8401 GCA_965649595.1 uncultured Myxococcales bacterium
CTGGTTTCGGGTTCGCAGTCGTTTGCTGGGCCCCCCTTGGGGGCTTCTTCTCGTCTCCGACACGCGGGGGAGAGTCAGCGACCCGCGCTTCGCGTTCTTTGTTGTCTGGTTTCGGGTTCGCAGTCGCTTGTTGGGCTCCCCAAGGGGGGTCTGTCTCGTCTTCGAGGCGGCGGAGACTCAGCGACCTCGGTGGCGAAAACTTGCTTGGCGGGGCTGCTCGACCGATCGTGCCGACATGCACACCCGCGCCCGCGCACTCACGAGTTCGGTCGGCAGGACGGGCACGCTCGGCGTGCTCGCGCTCGCGAGCGTGCTTGCTTGTCGTCCCCGCGACGATGGCCCTCGCGAGCCGCTCGACGACGGGGGCTCGATCGACGTGGGCAGCACGGGCGCGGCCGAGGTCGACCAGGCGCCTGCCGATCCCTTCCCGAATCGACCCGCGGGAGCCATCTATCGCAGCGAGCTGCGGCGGGCGACCCACGACGGCAACGCGCCCTACCTGCTCTCGCAGCTGCGGCCCGAGCCTTATCGGCCGCAAGGTCGCTTCGAGGGTTGGGTGATCACCTCGGTGTTCCCGGCCGACCCCGAGCTGTGCGCCCACGGCTGCGACCTGCGAGCGGGCGACATAATCTTGTCCGTCAACGGCTCGTCGATGCAGCGGCCGGAGGAGCTGAGCGAAGCGCTCGAGCGCCTCGATCAGGTCGAGGCGCTCGAGATCCGCGGCATCCGGGACGGCCAGTACTACGAGCGCAGCTACCCGATCCTGAGCGATCCCGAGTAGGCCCCGGACCTGCTAGTACTGCCCCTCGTCCTGCTGACCCCAGCCTTGCTGGTCCCAGCCCTGCTCGTCCTCGCTGGCTTCGGCCTCGAACTCGACCTCGCCGGCCTCGCTGTCCTCGCCGAGGTCGACCACGCCCGACGAGACCTCCTCGAACACGGCCTCCGGCTGACCGATCGGGCGCGAGGGCACGGGCGGAGTCGGGGCAGTCGGGCGCACGCCGGCCTTCCAGTCGGCGATGGTCTGGACGAGGATCTCGTAGTCGATCATGGCGGCGCAGGATAACAGGCCTCGCGCGGTGGTCACAGACCGGCGGCGACGCACTGCTCGACGATCGCGTCGGTCACGGCCTCGATCGGCTGCGACGCGTCGATCCGCACGAGGCCGGGTAGCTCGCTCGGGGCTCGCTCGGCTTCGCGCAGGACGGCCTCGTACGCGTCGGCGAGGCGGTGCTGGGTGCGATCGTCGTCGAAGCGCTCGACGATCTGCCCGGTCGCGGCCCTCCGCGCGGCCACGCGCTCGAGCGCGAGCGCGGCGGGGAGCGAGAACACGAAGGTCCGGTCCGGCCAGCGCGCGCGGCCGTTGATGGTCCGGATCCACGCGGGGTCACAGTCGATCGACTGGTAGACCCACGACGAGACGACGTAGCGATCGCAGAGCACGACGGTGCCTTCGCGCAGGGCTGGCTCGATCTCGCGGTCGAGGTGCTCGAGCCGGTCGGCGGCGAACAGCAGCGCCAGCACGTGGGGCTCGACTCGCTCGCTCGCCGCCAGCCACTCGCGGGCGAGCATCCCGACCCGCCCACGCGAGGGCTCGCGGGTCTCGAGCACTCGGTGGCCACGCGCCCGCAGGCGCTCGGCCACATGCTGGCTCTGTGTCGTCGTGCCGCTGCCGTCGATGCCCTCGAGCACCAAGAAGCGGGGGAGGGTGGGAGCGTTCATCCGTGCGCGCCGCAGATGTTGCACCAGTGCATGGATCGTCGCCAGCCGCGGGCTGGCTCGCTCGTCCTCAGCCGAGCCGGCCCCACGACACGCGCTCGCGTCCGTGGCACACTCGTCGGTGCGGGCACGCTCGTTCGGGCGCCGCAAGAAGGAAGGGCCGTGACGCATCCGAATCCCCCGAGCGGGCAGACGCTGGTTCAGAGCACGGGCACACCGGGTGTCGCCCTCCCTTCGCACGCGCTCTACCCCGGGCAGCAGGCCGTCCCCGGCTATCCGCAGCCGGGCTATCCCGCGCAAGGCCAACCAGCTCCTGCGTACCCGCAGCAACCGCAAGCCCCGGCATCGCAGTACGGGCAGCCGCAGTACGGGCAGCCGCAAGCCCCGATGCCGCAGCACGGGCATCCACAGTATGGGCAGCCGCAGTACGGGCAACCTCAGCCCCATGCCCAACCGCCGATGCAGCCGCAGGCCAAGGCCCCGGGCCGCGAGGACGAGCTGCTGAAAGACACCGGCAAGACCGTCTACGAGTTCCGCGGCGAGTACTCCGACGAAGCTCGCACGGGTGGCCGCCACAAGACCTTCTTCGCCGACGACAGCGACTTCGCGGCCGTGGCCGCGAGCGCTCCGCCGGACCGTCGATCGAACCTCTCGACCAGCAAGGGAGTTTGGGTGATCGTCGGCGTCGGGTTGCTCGTCTGCGCTGGCTTGGCGTTCTTGTTCGTGGATGGGAGCTCGTCGTCCGACTCCGACAAGGCCGCGGACAAGAAGGAAGAAGCGAGCGAGCCAGCCCCCGCGGAGCCACCGGCAGCACCGACGCCCGCAGCCGATCCCGCGGCGGCAGGCGTGGCGGGTGCACCCGCTGGGGCGCCGGCAGGGGCACCAGCCGACGCTGCGACGACCGGCGCTCCGCCGGCTGAAGGTGGCGCGGCTCCGGCCGACGGCGCCGCACCAGCGCCAGCTCCCGAGCAGGCCAAGCCCGCCGAGGAGAAGAAGTCGACCAGCGGTACGACCAAGAAGAAGAAGTCGTCGAGCGGCTCGACCAAGAAGACCGAGGACACCAAGAAGACGACGCCGACGATCAACCCGAGCAAGCCGCCGCGGACCAACGGCATCTCCGACTTGCCCTCGCCAGACTGACGCGAGCAGCTCAGGCGCGCGGCGCTTGGGGGGCGCGGAACAACCAGGGCCCTGCTCGTCCGCCGATCCACGCGAGCGCGCCGAGGCCCGCGAGCAGCCCCGCGATTGCGATCGCCAGATCGCGTCGCTGTGGATCGCCGGCCGCTTCGGCCTCGCTCTCGAGCCGCGCGAACCCGGCCGCGACGGTCTTCGAGTCGGGATCGAGCTCCGCCGCGCTCGAGAGCAGCATCGTTCGACCGCGCTCGTCGAGGCCCTCGATCTCGGCCTCGAGCACGAGCGCGTCGATCGTCAGCGCGCGGCTGAAGCTCGGATCGCTGTCCGCGAGCAGCATCGCGCTCTTGCGCAGCAGCTGGGCGGCGCCCGCTCGATCGCCGCCCTCGAAGCGGACGTTCGCGGCGTCGACGTAGATCGGTGCGATCGTCTCGGGCGCCAAGATCTCGCCGCCGTCGGTCAGCAGCGTGTCGAGCATGGCGATCCGCTGCTCGCGATCGGGGTGGGCGAGCGCTCGCGCGACGAGGTCGTCACGGCGAGCAACTCGGCGCTCGTCGAGCAGCGCGACGTAGGCCCGAAACAGCCGCTCGGGTTGACGCTCGCAGACCGGATCGACGATGTGTCCAGGCAGGTAGAGCCGGCACTCGGGCTCGTCCTCGAGCAGCTCGGGCTCGTCTCGGGCGAGCCGCTCGCGGATCGCGATGCGTGCCTGCTCGCGATAGGACAGCTCCGCGGTCAAGGTCGTCGTGCGCCCGCCGAGCAGGCGGATCGACTTGCGGCGGATCTTCGGTAGCGGCCCGGTCACGTATGCCTCGAAGGCCGCGCGAGCGGCTCGGCGAACCCCGGGCGCGTCGTTGTCGAGGAAGTCGAGCAAGGGCGCCGCGGCTTCGCCGTCGCGGGTCAGCGCGTAGGCCTGCAGGGCCGCCGCGAGCAGGCGGCGATCGCCGGATACCGCCGCGATCGCTCGCTGAGGGTGGAGGCGATCCAGTCGATCGAGGCAGTAGATCGCATAGGCTCCGCGCCGCTCTTCGGGCGAGCCCTCCTTGGCCTGCTCGGGGACGGCCGACTCGACCATCAGGTGCGGCACGGCCGGGTCGCCGAGCGCATCGATCGCGCGACCGACCTCGTCGCGGAAGGTGCCCTCGTGAACGTAGGCGGCGTCGAGCAGCGCGGACACGATGTCGCCGACCAGCTCCGGATCCTCGCCGGCGATCCGGCTGCTCGCCCGCAAGAGCGCGCAGGTCAGCAGCAGATCGCGCAGGACTGGTCGTAGCGGCTTGGTGATCCGGCCGGGCTCGATCGCTAGCAGGTCTTCGAACCAGTTCTCGGACAGCTTGACCGAGTAGCCGTGGGCGCGCTTCCAGGCCAGCTCGAAGTGACCGTAGCGGTTGGGCACGTCGCCGCCGATCAGATCGAGGACCTGCTTGTATTGCCGCTTGGACTGCTCGCGCTCGGCCAGCAGGGCCTCGCGGACCTGTGGCCAGACGTTCGGATCGGCCTCCGCGAGGTTGCGGACCGCCGCGGGCACGTCATCCATCGATCCTTTGCGGACGACCTCGAGCAAGGCTGCGAATTGCTCGGCGTCGGTTGGCGGCTCGAACACGACGGGGCGCCGCGGCTCGGCGTCGATATCGGCGTCGGTGTCTGCGGCGTCGGCCCCCACGTTGGACCCCACGCCGAACCAAGCGCCGAGGCCCCGCAGGCCGCCTGGAACCGCTCGTGCGAGCGAGGGATCCGCGTCCTCGCCGGGCTCGGTGGCCTCGCTCGGATCGGATCCGATCAGCGTCGGCTGCTCGACCCGCGTGTCGATCACCACTTCGGCCGGCTGCGTGCAGCCGAGGGTCGCGAGCATGATGAGGCTCGCGAAGCCGAGGGGGCGGGGAGCTCGGGCCACGGTCGGACGACTAGCAGCCGGTCGAGGCCAACCAAAATTTTCGGCGGTCGTCGGGCTGGATGGGTGGTGCCCGAGCGACCGCCGAGGTGCAGCGGAAGGAGTCGTTGGGTGGAACAAAAAGCTAAGTTATGACGAATATTTGAGAGACGATGTCTCGAACAGACCCCAAGGTCCTGGCGAGCTCAGTGCAGCCGATCGGCTGGGACCGGCGCGCCGATCTCGGGCATGAAGCGCAAGAATCGGAGCCCGACACCCGACAGCCCTCGCAGGCCGCCGTGATCGGTGTAGTGGAAGTAGTAGTGGTTCTGAACCCGGCCGATCGCACAGATGGCGGCGTCATCGGACGGGAGCTGGAAGCGGACGATCACCTTGGTCCGCAAGGGCAGGGGATCGGCCATTTCGACGAACATGCCGTTCGCCGAGATGTTGCGGGCCACGTACCACTGATCGCCAGCCTCCTCGGAGGTGATCAGCACGCGGAAGATCTTGTCGACGCGGGCTGCCGCTCGCCGTTCCTGCATGGCGTCATCATCGGCGTGTACCGACTTGAAATCAAATATCCTACATGTGGGATAAAGTGAACGCGGGGCGAGCGACTCATATATTCAGCGGGTGCATGCATTCAGCCCAACAGCTCGAGCACTCCCCAGAGCGCGGCAATCTCGAGCAGCCCGATCAACAGCCCGAGCAGGCCGAGGAACGCACCGATGCCGCGGGGCAGCGCACGCCCGGGCATGCGCGCGAGCACCAGCGCGAACACCCCCGCGCTCGCGGCCGGCCAGGCCGGCAGGTCGCGCATGGTCGGTAGAAGGATGGCGACCGCCCAGCTCGCGCTCGCTAGCCCGAGCACCAGCGGCACCCAGCTCCAATCCCGATCCTCTTTGTGAGAGCTCGGCGCCGCATCTGGCCGGTCCGCGCTCGCGCTCGCGTCGTCACGCACGGGCGCAGTGTAGGCGAGGGGCCCAGATCTTGTCAGGCTGCGGGAAGTCGGCCATTACACCCCGCCGCGCGCATGAACTCTGCCCCTGATCCTTCTGCTCCCACGGCGATGCCCGCCGACTCGGTCGAACCGTTCAAGGCCGGGTTCGTGGCGCTGTGCGGGCGGCCTAACGTGGGCAAGTCGACGCTGCTCAACGCGCTGCTCGGTGAAGAGCTGGCCGTGGCCACCGCCCTGCCGCAAACCACCCGCGAGCGCATGCTCGGCATCTGGACGACCGATCGCTTCCAGGCGGTGCTCGTCGATACGCCAGGCATTCATCGGCCCAAGTCGGCGCTCAACCGCTACATGGTCGAAGAGGCCTTGCGCGGAGCTCGAGACGTCGACGTGATCTTGATGCTCGCCGAGGTCCCCAAGCTGCCCGCGGGCGCCGACGGACGTGAAGCCGCGGCCAAGTGGGAGCCCGGGCCCGGCGCTCGCCAGGCGCTCGAGCTGCTGCTCGGGCTCGAGCGGCCGATCGTGTTGGTGCTGACCAAGGCCGATCTGCTGCCCGAGCGCGACCTGCTCTTGCCGCTGATCGAGCGCTGGAAGGCCCTGCACGAATTCGCGGCGATCATCCCCGTATCGGCCCTGCGCAAGCGCGGGCTCGACAGCCTGCGCGCCGAGCTCGAGCGGCTGCTACCGGCCGGCGAGCGCTTCTTCGCCGACGATCAGCTCAGCGATCGCAGCGTCCGCTGGCACGCGGCCGAGCTGATCCGGGGCGAGCTGTTCGAGCGGCTCGGCCAAGAGCTGCCCTACAGCTCGGCGGTCACGATCCGCAGCTTCGAGGAGCAGCGCGAGCGCGACCGCATCGAGGCGACCATCCACGTCGAGCGGCCCAGCCAAAAGGGCATCGTGATCGGCAAGGGTGGCCGCACGATCAAGGCGATCTCGATCGCCGCCCGCCAGAAGATCGAGCGCGTCACCGGCAGGCCCTGCGCGCTCTTCCTCGAGGTTCGGGTCGAGCCCGACTGGACCAAGAACCCGAACAAGCTCGCGCAGCTCGGCTACAGCGAGCGCGACGCGGCGGTCGTCGAGATCGACACCACCACCGAAGAGAGCCCCGAGGAGGGCGAGCCATGAGCGAGGATGCACCGCCCCCCAGCAGCGCGGACGCGACCGGCGGCCACGCGCCCTTGGTGGCGATCGTCGGTCGCCCCAACGTCGGCAAGTCGACCCTGTTCAACCGCCTGGTCGGACGCCGCGAGGCGATCGTCGAGGATCGGCCCGGGGTAACCCGCGACCGCCTCTATGGGGTCGCGTCGTGGGAAGGCCGGCACTTCATCGTGGTCGACACCGGCGGCCTCGATCCCGACCTCGACACCGGCATCCCGGCGCACATCCGCAGCCAGGCCGAGGTAGCGATCGACGAGGCCGATCTGATCCTCTTCGTGGTCGATGCCAGCGAGGGGCCGACCTCCGTCGATCACGAGATCTCCACGTTCCTGCGCCGCAGCGGCAAGCCGGTGATGGTCGTGGCCAACAAGACCGACAGCCCCGGGCGCGAGCTCGCGGCCGCGGCCATGCACGAGCTCGGGCTCGGGGAGGTGCACGCGGTCTCGGCCGCGCACGGGCGCAACGTCGGCGAGTTCTGCGATGCGCTGCTCGCTGCTCTGCCGAGCGCAGTCGAGGAACCACCGACCCCGATTCCGCCAGGGATCCGGCTGGCCTTCATCGGACGGCCGAACGCGGGCAAGTCGACGCTGATCAACTCGTTGCTGCGACAGCAGCGGGTGATCGTCTCCGACGTCCCCGGTACCACGCGCGATCCCATCTATCTGCCTTTCCGTTGGCGCGATCAGGATCTCGTGCTGACCGACACCGCCGGCTTGCGTCGGCGCAAGCAGATCGCGCGGGCGATGGAGAAGCTGGCCGCGATCAAGTCGATCCGCACGATGGAGCGGACCCAGGTGGTGATCCTGGTGATCGACGTGACCGAGGGCGTCACCGACCAGGATCAGCGGATCGCTCGGATGGCGTTCGAGCGGGGCAAGGGCGTGGTCGTGGCCCTGCACAAGTGGGACACGATCCTCGGCGACGGCAAGCTCACGCGCGATCGGCTCGAGCAGACCCAAGAGGCGCTCTCGTTCCTCGAGCACCCGTGGATCGTCAAGACCTCGGTGATCGGGGAGGGGCGAGATCGCGGCGAGGGTAAGACCTTCAACCTCGACGAATTGCTCGAGGCCGCCGTTGGCACCGCCAAGGCGCTGCAAAAGCACATCCCCACGGCCGCGCTCAACGAGGAGCTCCAGGCGGCCGTCGCCGCCCACACGCCGCCCGCGTTCCGCAACCAACCAGTCAGGCTCTACTTCGCCACGCAGGCCGAGACCGAGCCGCCGCTGATCGTGATCACGGCCAACCACGGCCGCTGTCTGAGCCCCGAGTACGAGCGGTACTTGCTGCGTCGAATTCGTACGCGCTGGCACCTTCGCGGCATCCCGGTCCGCCTGGTCGTGCGAGGACGTGGTCGCACGAATAAAGAACGCAAGCAGGACTGAGGCCCCACCGAGGATCGTGCTTGGCGTCGAGATCTCCGGCGACGAACCAGGCCTTCGGAGACGAACCAGGCCCCCCTCTGGGGGGCCAGCAAGCGACTGCGAACCCGAAACCAGCCCACCGAGGCCGCGCAGCGACCTCGCGGCCGCGAAGCGGCCGTGCGTGGCTGAGTGCACGACGCCGGCGGG
>CBFGLP010000503.1:0-15105 GCA_965649595.1 uncultured Myxococcales bacterium
CAGATTGTCAACAATAGTGGGGGCGGGATTGTGGTGGATAATGGGGGGGCGTTGGTGTTGCGGAATTCGTTCGTGGGCGGTAATGTGACGGATGTGGACGGCCTTCGAGTGGAAAATGGCTCGGCTCTCATTAGCTACACGACACTCGCCGGCGGAGCTATTGCATCTGAAGCAATGAGTTGCGCTTCCGGGGACTCAGTCAATGTGCGCAACAGCTTGTTGGTGTCACGTCAGGCCGCGCCCGAAGTTGATTGTCCCGGAGCATCGTTTGAATCGAGTGCGCTCGAGATGATGGTACCAGACAATACCGCATTGGGCGAAATGGCTGATCTATCCTGGTTCGTCAGCTACGGTGCTGGCGACCTACATCTCGCTACGCCACCCGCTACCCTCGGCACCGCCGCCACCTGGCAACCCGGCGACCCGCGGGTAGACATCGACGGCGACCCACGTCCGACCACTCCCGGCTCCGAAGACTACGCAGGCGCCGATCGCCCGTGAGCGAGCACCCATGCCCGCTTCAAAACCGCCCCACGACCGCCGCTCCGGCGAAGCCCGGCGCCAGCGTCGGAACCACCGCCATGCCCTTGGCAGCCTTCCGCTTGCGCACCCCCACCACGATCAACGCTACCCCCGTAGCCACCGCTGCTCCACCGACTGCCGCGACAGCAATCCCAGCTGGCCGATAGTCCGTCACCCGAATGTAGGGCTGCCCCTCGTTCGGCTCCGAGCGCTCGTGCACGGCGATCAACCCAATCCCCGTGCCCAGCCCGAGGACCCCCACTACGCTGACTCCGATCCCCGCGTAGAGCAGTCGATCCGCACCATTGCGCCGAGGCTTGGCGGGAGCATCCGTGCTCGGCTCCTGCTCGACTATCGGGCTCGGCGGCTCCTCGACCACCGCTCGCTCCGGCTCCGGAAACAGCCCCATCAATTCCGTCGACGCCGACGCGATGCCATCGACCACCTGCGACGTTCCGCACGACAAGCAGGGCTCGGGCGACGATTCGCCCACGGCGCTGCCATCGAGCTGAGCCTCCACTCGCACGATGAAGTCCCCCGCGTCCGGAAAGGGCCCCGGGCTCAGGTAGACCACCAGCACTCGCCGACCTCGCTCCTTGCTCGACGGCGCCGCGCCATAGGCCACCCGCATGCGATCGTTGGCCGCCTCGGCCAGGCCCTCGATGTTTGCGAGCGCCTTTGCGCCGATGTCCTCGAGCTCGATGCGCACCGTGACCAGCTGCGAATCCTCGCTCGTGGCCGCGCTGCTGGTCTGCGTCGGCGGCCCGTCGGGGTTGACCGTGGGATCGCTGCCCGGCGCGGGGCTCCCCGTCAGCGCCAGCATCAGGCACCACATTCCCGTCGTCGTCATTTCCATCCCAGCATGCACGGCCCCAGACAAATACTCAAGCGCTCGTCGAGCGATTGACCGTCACATGTCGAAACCCCACATTCGCTCCCTCTCGATCGTCGGGTTCGCCCTCGGCCTATTCTCCGCATGTGTGGAGGAGCGCCCGAACCCCGAGCACTGCTCCAATCAGCAGGGCGATCTCGCGTGTGCCGAGCGCTTTGGCAGCGAGCGGCCCTTCTGTGCCATGCTCGATTGTACGAACGAGGCCTGGGGCTGCGTCGCCGAAGCGCCCGAGGACGCGTGCTACAGCCCGTGTGGAGGCGGCAACGACGCCCTGACCGACACCAGCTGCCTCGGCACCGCCGACGAATCCGGCGAGAGCGCCGACACCGGGCTCGCGTGTGTCAGCGACGAAGACTGTGGCGGTGACCAACCATTTTGCGTCGACGGACTCTGCATCGATTGCAGCGGCGCCGCCGATCCCGACGCGGCCTGTGCCAGCCTCGGCCAGGGCACGTACCCCATATGCGCGTCGGGACAATGTGTCGAGTGCACGCCGGAGGCCACCGACGCCTGTGACGAAGCCACTCCCGTCTGTGACGCCGATACCAACGAGTGTGTCGGCTGTGATTACCACGAGCAGTGCCCGGGGAGCGCCTGTGAGATGCTCGCCGGAAGCTGCCTTCCCAGCCAAAGCGTCTGGCACGTCGATGGGGACGGCGGACAGGACTTTCTCACGATAGGTCAAGCGCTCTTGCAGATTCAGCCGGGCGAAGCAGGGACCATCATCGTGCACGAGCGCAACGGCGGCGCCGCCTATGACGAGCCGCTGGTGATCTCCGACGGCCGCACCGTCGGCTTGCTCGCCGCGCCGGGCGAGCGACCTTTCGTCGAGAACCCCGCGGGCACGACCTTGCAGATCGAGCCCGACGCCGAGGTCTACATAGAGGGCTTCTCGATCGCGGGTATCGAGCCCATTCGGGTCAGCGGCGCTGTCCTCTACCTCGATCGGACCCACGTCCAAGGCGGCGTCGCTCCCGGTATCGCGCTCGGCTCCGACGCTCGCCTGCTCGCGCGAAACTCGATCTTGCTCAGCACCAGCAGCGATAACTTCAGCGGCGCCGCCATCTTCGTCGACGCCTCGCGCTTCGAGATCACCTACTCGACGATCATCGGTCGACTGTCCAATCCTGCGATCATCTGCAGCAACGGAAACACCGGCTCGTCCTTGCGCAATAGCTTGATCGCGGGAGAGTCCGACGCCGACGCGCTGGCTTGCGCCGAGGTCACGCTGCTCAACAACGCGCTCGAGGATGCGACCGCCTATCCGGGCAACGCGACGATCGGCGAGCTTCAGCCGGAGTGGTTCGTGGGCGGGAGCAACTATCATCTGACCTCGATGGCGCCGGTCGAGATCGGCGCCACTGCGGTGTGGCAGGCGGGTGATCCCAAGCTCGACTTCGATGGTGACCCGCGAGCGGCCGAGCCCGGAGCAGCCGACTTTGCTGGTGCCGATGTGATCGTGCAGTGACCATGCCTTCATGACGATCGCCGCGAAGCACTTCGATCCGGTCGTCGGGATCGACATCCACATCGTCCAGCCGCCCGGCACCGTTCCGCCGGTCCCGATCCCGCACCCCTTCGTCGGGGTTGTCCTCGATCCCTTCGATTATCTGCCGATCTTCGGCGCGACCGTGCTGGTCAACGGCCTCCCACGCGGGCAGGCCGGCTCGGCGGTCGTTCCCCTGGTGCCGCACGTCCCGATCGGAGGTGTGTTCGTCAAGCCGCCCGGCAACGAGGGAGAGCTGCTGATGGGCAGCTCCACCGTCGTCGCCGAGGGCGAGCCGTTTTCGTATTTGGGTCTGCCCGCGCTCAGCTGCTCGGATATCGGCGTTCCGCCACCGCCACGCGTGCCCGATCCTGGCGAGGGTGGTGCGGACACGGGCAAGGCGGGCAAGCGCAATCCGCCGAAGGATCCCGGCGGGCCGCCCTCGGCGATGTTGCCGACCTCGGTGGTGCTCAGCATCCCAATGGGGCGGCCGGTGGTGCTCGGTGGGATCCCGACGATCTCGATCGGCGCGATCGCGTTTCGCGGCGGGCTGACTGCTTTTCAGGGGCTTCGCAAGCTGCGAAAGCACAGCAACGCCGCCAAGCGGGTCAGCGCGCGCATGCACGCGCGGGCCGAGCGATTGATGGACGCGTGGGGGATCAGCGACAACGCCCGGCACAAGGTCCACACGGCGATCTGCACGGTCACCGGGCACCCCGTCGATGTGGCCACCGGAAAGGTCTTTACCGAGGCGATCGATCTCGACATTCCTGGTCCGTTGCCGCTCGTGCTCGAGCGAAAGTGGCTGTCGACCTCGGGCTACCGCGGGCCGCTCGGGCATGGCTGGCATCACAATCATGATCTCTGGTTGCGCGTGCACCCACCGCGCAAGCTGATCGCCCTGCGGCTCGCCGACGGACGTGCGCGGGCGTTTCCGCTGCTCGAGGTCGGCGAGCGCTGGTTCGACCGCAAGGAGAAGATCGAGCTCGCTCGCGACGAGGGGGGATATGTCCTGCGCGAGCGCTCGGGGCTGAGCTATCGCTTCTCTGGCGAGGCCGAGGATCAGCTCTGGCCGGCCACGAGCGTGGAGGATCGGTCCGGTAATCGCATCGAGCTCGTTCGAGATCCGCAGGGGAGGCTCGTCGAGATCCACGACAGCGGAGGCCGGCGCTTCCCGATCTCGTGCGACGAGCAGGGCCGAATCGTGGAGATCCGCGGCCCGCATCCGACCAACGCAGGGGAGATGGTGCACGTGCGTTACGTGTACGATCGCGCGGGCGACCTCGTCGAAGTCTACGATGCGCTCGGTCGTGTGCGCCGCTACGAGTATCGCTCGCACCTGCTGATTCGAGAGACCGATCGCGCCGGGCTGAGCTTCTATTTCGAGTACGATCATTTGCCCGATAAGGCAGCGATCCAGGCCCGCTGCATTCGCACCTGGGGCGACGGTGGCATCTTCGACCATAAACTGGAATATGCCGAGGACCACACCATCGTCGCGGATTCGCTCGGCCACCGCGACACCTACTTCTTCAACGATCGAGGCCTCGTCGAGCGAGCCGTCGATGCGCTCGGGCACATCGCCAGCGCCCGCTTCGACCAATGGGACAACATCGTCGAGGAAACCGACGAGCTCGGCCGGATAAAGTGCTATTCCTACGATCTGCGTGGCACCCTCACCGAGCAGATCTGGCCAGATGGCAGCACTGCACGATTCGCCTACGACGAGCACGACCAGCTCGTCCGCGCGATCGATCAAAACGGCGGCTGGTGGCGCTGGGCTCGAGACGAGCGGGGCCGCTTGATCGAGCGCCTGGGACCCGACGGCAGTCGAACGCGGCTGATCTGGCGGGGTAGCAGGGTCGAGTCGATCGTCGACGGACGTGGGGGCGTGATCGGCCTCGACTACGACGCGGTGGGCAACCTCGTGAAGGCACGAATGCCCGACGGCGGGGTCTACAGCTGGGCCCATGATCGTCTGGGACGACGCACGGCCAGCCAGAGCCCGACCGGCGCAATTCAGCGGCTCGGTCGCGACCTCCACGGTGGGATCATCGAGGTCCACGAGCCAGACGGCCTGCACCGCTGGCTGACCCTCGATGGAGAAGGACGCCCAGTACAAATCCGCGAGCCGCATCGCGTGACCGAGCTCGGCTGGGTCGGCATGGGCCGGCTCGTGTATCAGCGGATCGCGGGGATAGAGACCCGCTTCATCTATGATACCGAGCAGCGCTTGATCGGCCTGATCAACGCGCACGGTGGCAGGTACCGATTCGAGCGGGACGCCCGAGGGGACGTGATCGCCGAGACCGGCTGGGCCGGTGACCGGCGCGAGCTGGAGCGTGACGCCGCGGGGCAGATCGTGCGAATGCGAAAACCCAGCGGCGCTGTCACGACCTATGCGTGGAACCGCGTGGGAAAGCTCGAGCGGGTCGTCTACGACGATGGCAGCTTCGAGCACTTCGGCTATCGCGCCGACGGCCTGCTCACGCATGCGCGCAACGACACCTGCACGATCAAGCTCGAGCGCGACGCGATCGGGCGGGTGATCCGGGAGTGGCAGGACGAGCACTGGATTTCATCGACCTACGACCGCGAGGGCGCGCGCACGTCGATTCGGTCGAGCTTCGGCGCTCATGTGGATCTGACCTTGGACGCCATGGGCCGCTGGTCGGGCATCGATCTCGGCGACGCCGGGGAAATCCGCTGGCGAGCGAGCACGCAGCGAGACGTCGCGGGCAGCGAGCTCGATCGTCAGTTGCCCGGTGGCGCACGCGACCGTTGGCGTCGAGATCCGCTCGGTCGACCGCTCCAACAGCAGGTCTGGGACGGGCGCGCCGTCGTTCGTGATCGCCGCTATACGTGGAACGTCGACGCACGGATCGATCGTCTGCTCGACGCGCTCACGGGGACGCCGACCGAATATGGCCACGACGCGCTCGGTCGGCTGACTTGGGCCCCGAACCGACGACAGCGCCGAGCTGCGGATCCCCGACGCGCTGGGCAACATCTACCGATCGGGCGAGCGCGTCGATCGGCAATACGGCCCGGACGGGCGGCTGCTGCGGGCCGAGGAGAGCGAGGGAGCGGTTCGGTACGAGTACGACGCCGATGGGCAACGCGTCGCGCGGATCGAGAGCGATGATAAGGAGTGGCGCTATCGCTGGAACCGCGCGGGTCGGTTGATCGAGGTCGAGCGGCCTGACGGGGTGATCGTGCAATTTGCCTACGATGCGCTCGGGCGGCGGGTGTGGAAGCGCTGCCGCGGCGTCGTCACCCGGTGGATCTGGGATGGGGATACGATCTTTCACGAGTGGTCGGAGCAGAGCACAGACACGAATGGGCAGGAGCCTGTCGACGGGGAGGATCGGACGATGGTGCTCGGGCCACTTCCGGGTTCGAAGCAGGCGCGTGGTCCACCGGTCCACGACTTCGTTGGAGACGACGAGTCGACCGGCTACGTCGAGCCTGCCTTCGTGGCGCGCAAGCTGACCCAACAGGGTCCGTGTGAAGCGCCTCGCGGCCTGATCACGTGGCTGAGTGACCCACAGACTCTGGCGCCCGTGGCCAAGCTGGTCGACGGGCGGGCGTACTCGGTGGTTTGCGACCATCTCGGGACGCCGGTGCTCATGCTCGACGAGGCCGGACAGCGGGTCTGGGCGGCGGAGCTGACCACGTGGGGCGAGGTGAAGGTGGTGCTCGGGGAGCGCGCGGACTGTCCGCACCGCTTCTTGGGGCAGGTGGAAGACAGCGAGACGGGGCTGTACTACAATCGCTACCGGCACTATGACCCACGGGCAGGGCAGTATCTGTGTGTCGATCCGATCCGACTGGCGGGCGGGCTCAACTCGTTTGCGTATGTCGGGGATCCGCTGGTCGAGGTGGATCCGCTCGGGCTGGCGAAGCGGGGAGGGCCAGGGGACTGCTTACGGTGCGATCCTGAATCAGGAGGCTTTGCTCGAGGTATCAGTCCAGAGGAAATTGAGTCTATCAACCGAGGGTTCGAAGGCGTGACGTACTTGAGCGGGACAGCAGGTTCGGCGCTTGTCAACGCCTCGCGTTATGATGTTTTTTTGAGAAATCGGCATCGATTATGCGAAATATCGCAGGGGATCATATGTTCGACAATGGCAATAAGCGGACTGCGATGGCAGTGTACGATGAATTGCGGCGGCGAAATGGTGTCGTCAGCGGTGTCAACTCGGATGATGTTCGTCGAATCGTCGGGATGGTTGCACGACGTGAAATGGCGTCCGTCGAGGAAATTGCGCGCGCATTGCGAGGATATTGAGAGGACCTATGGACCGCAAACGAGTCGTCGAAATCGCGGAGAAAGAGGGCTTGTCGTTGCCCATGGACTGGAGGGGCGTCGATGCGGTACTTCCGTTACTGGAGCGAATGCGAAGCGAAGGGTCTGTGGTTATCATCAAATTTGATGGTGGTCGTGGAGAGGGAGACAGCGGACCATATACCGCGCTGGCCAGTGGACCTGCGCTCGATGGCGTCTACTTTCGCACTGATAGCCATACGCTGGAAGATGCGCTGGCATACATCATTGTTCGGTACGCGCAGGTGATGTGGGACTGGCATGGGTGATATGGTGCAACCTCGGATGATATCGTGGAAGAAGCAATGCAAATCCAAAGAAAGGAACTGTATGAAGATCCTCGTGTGTGAGTTGCGGCCGATCGGGGAGGGGCGCTTTGTCGTCGGATTCGAATGCCGCGCAGGGCGCGGCGAAGGAGTGTGGGCGAAATGGGCGCGGCCTCCCGTTGTTGGTCGTGAGTACGATGTAGAGATCGATGTTCACGAGGAATTGCTACTCGATCGGAACGCTGTCATAGTTAACGACGTGGTCGAAAGTCACGTTCGTGTTCTGGGCTCGTTGGTCGAGTTGCAGATTTTCATCGAGGCGGAAGATGATGACGGGATTCTGTATGGGCGTTTGAGTCAGGATTGTCTGATAATGTTCGAATCGGAGGACGCCTGTATCCGTCCAGGTGGATATATTCGTATCCGTGTCGGCTCGGATGTGTTGGAACTGTCGCCCCAGGGAGGGTGAGATGTCTGTTTCAACGGTGAGCCTCGTGCAAATGGTCGCGTCGCCTTTAGATGCAAGGCTGTTTCGGTTCAGGATTATCAAGAGATAATATGGCAGCGCTAAGCGAATACGCCAACGTTCATAATACCGCGCTGCATGTGCTGTATGCGAAGGGGTTTCAGGTGTGGCATGACAAGGAAACCGACCTTTACTGTGCCGAGCGCGGTGGGTGGGATTTCATGGCGGAGTCGCCGACTTCTCTGTTGGGGGTAGTGGCGATATATGAGTATCGCAACCCGTCGAGGTATGCCGAGTATTGGTGGCGAGAGGAGGGGCCGGCGGATTTTCGAAACCTGCCGTCGAAGCCCAAGCCCTATAAGCCAGTGTGGAAGAAGAATGGCTAGGCATTCATTAATCGACAGGCTCGATCGAGTGACGCGGAGTTCATCGCACGCAAACATGTGACGAACTCTGGGATACGCTGATGATCTGCCAGAACATCGAAGTGACGTATTCAGCATGGGATGCTGCGGCAGGAAAAGATATGTGGATCCGAGTTCGTGACGTACGACCGACCGAGAATGGACACCACTCTCTCCGAGTGTGCGGTCCTGTTCTTTCTGGACGTGGCGTGTTGGTTCAACCCCCACACCCCCGTGGCACATCCGCAGACCCGTTCTTCGCAGCACCCACCCGCTCGTCGCACTCATCGATCGCGGAATTGCTGCTATTGCATCCCCCCGTCCCCGCGCCCTCACAGTTCCAATACGCCTCGTTGCAGATCCAGCACGGCGTCCGCTCGCCATCGTCGAGCTGCGTCGGTGCGCTGTCGCGCTTTCCCTCGAGCAGACCCCACGCGCGACCAATCATCCATTCTTCGAGCTTGTTGTCCGGGTGGATCCACGAGCCGTGTAGCTCGTCGCCGAGCAACCACACGGACAACGACATGCGAATCTTCGACGACTCGTTGGCGAGCGTGACAGTCAGCGTGCCTGAGCGAGCGGACGGCCACATTGGGTCTTCGACTAACGCGAGGGGGCCCGAGCCCTCCATCACCCGCTCGGCGGGAAGCTGTGGGGTCCCGCGCTCACCGGTCTTGCGGACGCTGGCTTGGTCGCCGACGAGCACGAGCTCGTAGTAACCGTTGGCGCCGATCAGCGACTCGGGCCCGCCCGTGACCAGCGTGGTGAAGCGCCAGATTTCCTCGCGCGGCTCGCTGCTCGCGGGCTCGACTGGTGGCGGAGTCTCGACGATCGGCTCCACGGTGGTGCCGGCAGGCTCGGCCGTGGTCGGTGCCGCGGGCACGTCCGACGATGCCGGTGTCGGGCAGGCGGCGACGAGCAGGATTGCCGGTAGTAGCGGGAGGGACGACGATGGCAGCCTGCGGGGCATGATGACGAAGCATACACAATCAGGCCGTGCCTTGTCGAGGACCAACTCGGGATAGCGCTCTTCGTATTGCTGCTCTGCATGTCGCCCGGTGCTCATTGTACGAGGTGCCGCTATTGTGCTCACTCTTGCCTGATTTAATTCGAACCGAAATGTCGATTCTCTGATCATGCATATATGCCGGTCGTCACCCGGCAGATATGCCTGCAATGACGCCCGTCACTCGGGACTTGTCTGGTCTTTGCCGATCGTGTCACGTGCCGGCTTCCCTGCTTCGGCCGGGACCTTCAAAATCAAATACTGCAATGGCACATCCCCCGATAGATTCAATATCTCCATCACCTCCCCCCTCGGCAGATACACCACGTCCCCTGCCATCAACGCGTTCGCCTTCCCTCCAACCCGCACCTCACCGGTCCCCTCGACCCCGATCACTAGCTCCGCATACCGCTCTTCCACGTGCCGCCCGACGCTGCCCGCGGGCTCGAGCTCGCACGACACCACGCCCTTGAAGGGCCCCCGCGCCTTTCCCTCGAGCAGGTCCCACACCAAGACGGTCCCTGACCCCCCGAACAAGTCCACACGCTCCCGAGCAGTCCCCTTGCGGATCGGCATTCTCGACCTTTACCACGAACCTCTTCCGGTCCCTCGGCGACCCGATCTACCGTGGGCACACGATGCCACCTCGCCGCTTGGTCCCCGCGCTCGCCTGCCTCCTCGTCGCCTGCACCGGTGACTCGAGCGGAGACAACGACGACGAGGTCGGCACGACCGACGACGACTCCACCACGACGGAGACCGACAGCGGCACGGACAGCGACACCGGCACCGAGACGGGCGAGGAGGGCTTCGATCCCTACCCTTGGCCCGATGAGGAGCTCACGACCCACGTCGATCCGATGATCGGCACGGGCGGGGTCGGCTATCGGGTCGGCACGATGAACCCGGGGCCTTCGCTGCCCTTCGGGATGGTCAAGCCGGGGCCGGACACGGGCATCGGCGGGGTTCAGATCAGCTACCTCAACTGCACGGGCTACCACTACGAGCAGCCGCACATCTGGGGCTTCAGCCACTCGCGGATCAACGGCATGGGCGTGCCGGATTATGGCGCGATCCTGGTGACTCCGACGGTCGGGATGGACGCGGACAAGGCGGTCGTCGGGGGCGCTCGCTCGCTGATCGATCACGCCGACGAGCAGGTCAGCGCGGGCTACTACGCGGTCAGCTTCGACGCGGGCATTCGCGCCGAGCTGACGACGACGACTCGGGTGGCTCGGCATCGCTACACCTGGGACGAGCCGAGCGCGGAGGCGACGGTGACCGTCAACCTCGCCTACAACCCGGCGCAGGCCAAGTCGACGGCGAGCGAGGTGACGATCGATCCAGCGACGGGGATCATCCGCGGGATGATGACGGTGCAGGGCAGCTACTCGGATCGCTTCGGGGGCGTGCCGACGTATTTTGTCGGGCGCTTCTCGCAGCCGATCGCGGCGCACGGGGTGTGGAACGACGAGGGCGAGCTGCTCGCGGATACGGCGACGATGACCGGGGCCGAGATCGGGGCGTGGCTGAGCTTCGACCTCGCGGGCGCCGACGAGGCGGTCGTCGAGCTCGAGCTGGCGATCTCGTACGTGTCGATCGAAGAAGCCGAGGCGAACCTCGCCGAGGTCGAGGGGCAGACCTTCGACGACACCCATGCAGCGGCGGTCGAGGCCTGGGAAGCCGAGCTGCACCGCGTGCGGGTGCTCGGCGGCGACGAGCAGCAGCGCCTGCTGTTCTACTCGGCGCTCTATCGGGCCTTCCTCGCGCCGACGACCTTCACCGACGCGAGCGGCAAGTACCGCGGCTTCGACAAGCAGGTCCACGACGCCGAAGGCTTCACTTACTACTCCGACTTCTCGCTGTGGGACACCTATCGCACGCTGCATCCGCTGCTCAACCTGCTGCAGCGCGACCGCCACGCCGACATGATGCAGTCGCTGACCAAGATGGCCGAGCAGGGCGGTGACCTACCGAAGTGGCCGCTCGGGATTGGCTATACGGGCGGCATGGTCGGGACCAGCGCGGACATCGTGCTGGCCGACGCCTACCTCAAGGACATCACCGACTTCGACGTCGACACGGCCTACGCGGCGGCTCGGCTGCACGCGACCGAGCCGCGGGAGAACGACGGGCGGGCGGGGATCGTCGGGTACTGGGAGAATGGCTGGGTCGCGATCGAGGACTCGGGCGCGTCGGCCTCGGAGACGATCGAGTTCACACACGCCGATTATGCGCTCGGCCGCTGGGCGGCGGCGATGGGCCTGACCGACGACGCTGCGATGTTCTCGCAGAGCTCGAGCAACTGGAAGAACCTGTGGGAGCCGCAGCTCGAGTACCTGATCGGGCGCCGAGCCGACGGCAGCTTCCCGGTCGACGAGTTCGATCCGCTGGTCTGGGAAGATTATTATTCGGAGGGCACGGCTCACCACTATGTGTGGGCGATCCCCCATGACGTGGCGGGGCTGGCCGAATTGATGGGCGGGCCCGAGGCGCTGCGCGACCGCTTGCAGGAGTACTTCGAGATCTCCGACGAATTCCTGAACGGGCCGATGTACAACCCGATCAATCCGGTTCCCTATTATTGGCATTCGAACGAGCCCTCGCTGCATAATCCCTATCTATTTACGGAGGTTGGGGACCCGGCTTCGACGCAATATTGGGTCACCTGGGCGCGCGAGCGCCACTATGGCCCCGGGCCGGAGGGTCTGCCCGGCAACGACGACGCGGGGACCATGAGCGCGTGGTACGTGTGGGCGTCGATTGGGCTGTACCCGCTGCCGGGGAGCGACGGGTACTGGATCACCGCACCGACCTTCGAGCGGGTCGAGCTCGACATGGGCGACGCGACGACGCCCGACCGCAGGCTGGCGATCATTGCCGAAGGGGAGGGGATCTATATCGCGGGGGCGACCTACAACGGGGTGGCGCTCGAGCGGCCGTGGATCACCTGGCAGCAGCTGCGCGAGGGCGGGACGCTGCGGCTGACGCTCGCGAGCGAGCCGTCGAACTTCGGGGCGGCGGGTGGTGCGGCTAGCCGGGCGAAGCGCGTCACTGGCTCGCGCTAGGTTCGAGCCGTCCCTGAACCGAGGGGCTCGCAAGGCTCGTGGCCGTGGGGTAAGCTGCGAGGACGATGGGCTCGAAGCCGCACATCCCTGCGAGGCCGGTCACGACCAAAGCGGAGTTGGAGAAGCTCCTTCTCGCGGGGCTGGACAGTGGCGAGAGCCGTACGATGAGCGATGAGGATTGGGAGGAGCTCCGCCGCCGAGCTCTGGCCCACACCGAGATCCGCAAGAGCGGGTGACGGACGCGTCGTGCGTGAGCCAGCCTCGTACAGAGTCAAGCCGGCCGCCACGGCGGACATGCTGGCCATCGTCGACTACCTTCGCGAACATAACCCGGTGGCTGCCGTGCGCTTCGTCGAAGCGGCGCAGGCGACTTTCGAGCACCTGACTCGTACGCCCTATGCCTATCCGACGGCGAGTTGGGAGAGCTCGAGACTCTCACAAATGCGGTGGCGTCCGTTGACAGGAGCATTTCGCAGTTATCTCGTATTCTACCAGATCGCTGAAGGCGATATCGTCGAAGTTGTACGGGTGCTCCACTCGGCTCGAGATATCGAGAGTCTCTTGATTGAAGCGTGAGGGTTGGCGGCTGGAGGCTCTGACTACCCGCTTTTCCACTTGCAGCCCCATGGAGCGCGGACTAAAAGCCGGTCCATGCGTCACCTCCCCCTCGCGCTCCTCCTCACCACTCCCTTGCTCCTCGTCGCCTGCAAGAAGGGCGAAGGCGAAGGTGATGCCGGGGGCAAGGACACGAGCAGCGACAAGGGCAAGGCGGACTCCAAGGAGGCCGCGGATGGCGGCGGAGAGCAGGGCAAGGGCGCGGCGCAGACCTGCCCGGCCAAGCTCGAGGCCGAGGTCAGCAACGACGTCATCATCACCAAGGACTGCGGTGACGTGGCGATCGAAGGGACCGTCTACGTCTATGCCACGCTCACGCTCGAGCCCGGCGCTCGCCTCGTCGCAGCCGACGGCGCGCAGCTGATCGTCGGCGCCTATGACAAGCCGGGCAAGCTGATCAGCAAGGGGACCGCCGAGGCGCCGGTCGTGATGACGAGCAAGGGCGATCAGGCGCCGGGTGTGTGGGTCGGCGTTCGGCTCGACGGGGCCGCGGCGCGATCGCAGGTCGATGGCTTGGTGATCGAGAACGCCGGCTCGGGCGAGATCGCGGCGCTCGAGGTCGCTGCGCCAGACGTCACGATCGGCTCGCTCACGGTGCGCAAGAGCAAGGGGCCGGCGCTCGATCTGCAGGTCGAGGCGAGCACGCCGGTCGCGTCGCTGACGGTCGAGGAGGTCGGGATGCCGGCCCTGCGTACGACCGCGCAGGCGGCCAACGGGGTGGTCGCGGTCGCGGGCGAGGGGGCGCAGGCGCACATCGTCAGCGGTCGCTTCGACAAGGACGCCAAGCTGGCGGCGATCGGCGTGCCCTGGGTGCTCACCTTCGAAGCCTCGGTCGAGGGCAACGAGAGCACCTCGTCTTCGACGCTCACCGTCGCCGCGGGGGCGGACCTGCGCTTCACCGAGAGCGGGGCGCTGACGGTCGGCTACTACAACAACGGCAAGCTGGTGCTCGCGGGCGAGGCGGGTAAGGAGGTCAAGCTCGGGTTTGCGCGCGAGCCTCAGGCCGCGGCCTGGCGCGGGATCTTCGTGGCTGGCAAGGGCACGATCGAGGCTAAGCACGCGGCGATCGCCGACGCGGGTAAGGACGAGCACGGGGCGATCCAGCTCGACGGCAACGCCAAGGGCAGCCTCAGCAACCTCGCGATCAGTAAGAGCAGCGTGGGCGTGCGGGCGCTGAGCGTCGACGCCACGCTGACCCTCGCCGACTCGCGCTTCAGCGACGTGCCGCTGGCGATCGACGCTCACCCGGCCGTCTACGGCGGCGTCGGCTCGGGCAACACCTACGAGGGCGAGACCAAGATCGGCCTCAGCGACGGGCAGATCGCCAAGGACATCAAGTGGTCGACCCAGGGGGCGACCGTCGAGCTGCGCGGGAACGTCGACGTCGACAACAAGGGCAAGCTCAGCGTCGCGGGCGGCAAGTACGTGGTCGCGGACGGCGTGACGATCAACGTCGCTTACTACGAGACCGCCACGATCGAGCTGAAGGGCACGGTCGAGCAGCCGGTCGAGATCGCGGGCACGCGCGACGAGCCGCAGCTTTGGGGGCCGATCACGCTGAACGAGAAGACGGCCTCGTCGGTGATCGAGCACGTGGTCCTGCGCTCGGTCGCGGGCACGGCTGGGGTGGTCGTCAACGACGGGGCGACGGTGAAGATCGACGATCTCCGCTGCGATCGCTGCGCCGCGACGCTCTCGTGGGGCTGCACCGCGAAGCTCGAGAAGGCCAACGTGAGCGCCGGCGCCGACACGGCGGCGGCCGAGGTCGCGCCCGAGGGCTGCGACTGAGCGGCTCGGTCGGCGCGGCTCGGGGAACTCACCAAGCGCCCCTTTGCAATCGCTTCCCCGAGCCGCGTAAGGTCCCGCCCGCGGCGTGATCAACCTCGACAACATCTCCAAGCGCTACGGCTCGCAGATCCTGTTCCTCGACGCGTCGATGCGCGTGTTCAAGGGCGAGAAGATCGGCCTCGTCGGCCCCAACGGCGCGGGCAAGTCGACGATCTTCCGCCTGATCATGCGTCAGGACGAGCCCGACGAGGGCTCGGTGTCGATC